>JANONL010000234.1:0-8673 GCA_031420815.1 Sphingomonadales bacterium
CACACATTCGGCCTGAATACCGCGTTCCTGATAGAAACGGCTGGTGGTTGTCGGATATTTGGTGGCAACGCGGATATGGCCGCCGCCCGCCGGGTCGGCTGTACCTGCGGGCATCGCCACCGAAATGCGGCATTTGCCGATACCCAGATCAACCGGCGCGTAAAGCTCGGAATAGTCGAACTCGTCGATCACATCCGAACCGACAATCCCGATTTGCGCCGCACCATGCGCAACGAAGGTCGCCACATCAAACGCGCGCACGCGGATGATGCTGATTACCGGGTTATTGGTAGCAAATAGCAAAGCACGGCTTGCATCATCAAAGAACGCGGCTTCGGGTTCAATCCCCGCCGCCCGCATCAATGGTAAGGCCTCGTCGAGAATTCGTCCCTTGGGGATTGCAAAGATGATGCGGTCGGTCATTATGGCCGCGCTTTAGGGGCCTAAGGAGTAAAGGGCAATATGGCGCTGCGTGCAGAGATTGAAGACGGCATCAACAGTCAGGCGGATCATGTGATGAATAACGGCGCGCCGGGCACCGCTGCCATTTGCCGGTCGTTGATCGCACTGGGCAATGGCGATAGCGCTTGCGGACGGCGGATTGCTGCATGGGATGACACGGTATTGAGGGATGCGATGCCCTTGCGGCTCACAGGCGGGTTGCACGATCTATTGCGGCGCGGCGTGGAACCGGGCCTTGGCGCAGTCTATCGCGGTGAGATTGCCAGCCAGACCGACGTAGATGTGCTTGTCGGTGAAATCGTCGCACGCCACGATGCCGAATTACTGCCATGGTTCGACGGTCCGCCACAAACCAATGAGGCGGCACGTTCGGCGAGCTTTGTTGCCGCGTTGCATTGGCTGGCGAGCCGCGTTGCCACCAATTTCGAACTGAACGAAATTGGCTCGAGTGCGGGGATGAATTTACTCATCGACCGCTATCGCTACGATCTGGGCGGCGTCGTCAGCGGGCCGGACGACGCACCCGTGACGATTAAACCAACGTGGAATGGCCCGCCTCCTCCTGCCGACATCTTCGCAATAGCGTCGGTGCAGGGCTGCGATATCCAACCAATTGATATTTGCCAGAGCGCCGCCGCCAACCGGTTGATGGCCTATATCTGGCCCGAAATGCCCGAACGCTTTGCCCGGACGGAGGCGGGAATTCAGATGATCCGTGAAAAACCGGTTAATTTGGCACAAGCTGACGCGGCCGATTGGGTTGAGATGCGGATGGCGGAGCCGCAGAAAGACGGGACCACCCGCGTGCTTATGCATAGTATTGTTTGGCCGTATCTGCCCGACGAGACGCAGCGCCGCATTCGGTCGGCGATGGCTGCGGCTGGCGAAGCCGCGACGACCGAAAAGCCGATTGCCTGGATCAGTCTTGAAACTAATCGAGCGACATTCCGGCATGAGTTAAAGGTCAGCTATTGGCCGGGCACCGGTGAGCCGGTGTTACTCGGCGAAGCCCAGGCGCATGGCGCTTGGGTGAACTGGCTAAATTCTTAATTCTGCGAAATCCGGCCGAACAGTGGCGCCATCCAGGGTGCCCAGCGCTCCCATCCGCCGTGGAGCGAAAACCACTCCCAAAACGCCGTCGCGACCAGCGCACCTGTTGCCGCCATGCCTACCGTCAACGGCTGCCACTGCCCCCACCATCCACCGAGCACGATCAGCCCGAGCAATATCTGACCGACAAAATGCGACAATGGAGGAAATTTGACTTCCGCCGTCGCCCATTTGAATGCCTGATTACCGAGGAGAAAAAGATACGGGCCACCAATTGCGGTTATCATGAATGTCTTGTCGGTGCTGCCCATCGGATGCGACATCATGATCTCGTCACTCACAGCGGTGACCACTATCCCCGCAACAATCGCCATGTGCACATACGTATAGGCATTGCGCGCGACCAGTCCTGCATTTTCTGATTCGGCAATCATTTTGGAGCCACGCTTCGCGCCGACGTCAAAATAAATCCACCACATCGTCGCACCGCCGACAAAACTGGTGATGAAGGCCGTCCAGGTCGGCGCATCATGGGTCAACCCGGCGAAGGTTGCGCCGGTCACCAGCACCCCCTCGCCCAGTGCAATGATGATGAACAAAGCGCAGCGTTCGGCCATGTGTGCGCCCGAAATATCCCAATCCGTAACCGTTGACGCGCCGAGCCACGGCGTACGGAAAAACGCAAACGGCCCTGCATATTCGATTGCCAGCGCCAATGCCCATATCGGCAAGCGCATCTCCGGCTCGCCCAGCGCGCCGCCAATCCAGAGTGGCAACGACAGGGCAAACCAGAACGCGATCCGCGAAAAATTGCGTCGCCGCGCGAGATGAACGCCGTGTGATGCCCACACCATGTACAGCGTGCGGAAAAGCTGCATCCCGACATAAGCCAAGGCAAACATCAGGCCCGTTTTGCCGAACGCATCAGGCACCGCGCTCGATAACACCAGGCCGAGCGCCATCATTACAATCAGCATCAGCCGCACATTGCCGTGTTCGGGGTCGAGCCAGTTGGTTGTCCAGCTGGTATAAATCCACACCCACCACACCGCCAGAAACAGGACGACGGTCTCAAGCGCACCAACCAACGTCAGATGCTTCAGCAACCGGTGCGACAATTGGGTGATCGCAAACACGAACACCAGATCGAAGAATAGCTCGACATAAGTGACCGGGCTGTGGTCGTGCGAGTCACGGACGCGAAACAGATGGTGGCGGCTCATGCCATGTTTACTATGACAAAAAACGCTCGATTGCAGCATTTACCGCTTCCGGCTTTTCCCAAATGACAAAATGTCCGCAATCATAGACCGGTTCGACAACGACATTCGGCACCAGCGTTTCAATGCCGTCGATATTGCTGGGCGGAAGCGCAAGGTCATCCATTGCCCAAATGACAAGCGTCGGGATGTTGAGCACAGGGAATGCGCCTGCCGCAAAGGCTGGCATCGCGGCATCCTCATCCATCGCCGGCACCACCAATCCCGAAGCACGGTACCAGTTGAGCATCCCGAAACACGCGTCGCGGTCCTGCCAGTCTTCAAGCAAAGCCGCGCGTTCTTCGGGCGGCATATTGCTCGGCTTATCCCATTTGACTGCCCGCGTCATGAGGCCGGTCAAACCCTTTTCGCGGATCAGGTCGTCATTGGCCGGGTCGCGGAAGGCGCGGATATACTGGCTCGCCGCGCGTTGCTCCATGTCGGTGATCATCAAGCGCTGAAACAGATATGGGTGCGGCGCGTTGGCGATGATGGCGCGTCGCACCCGGCCGGCCCAGGTCGGATTGAACGCACCAGGCTGACCATTAAGTGCTACGCTCCAGGCAATCGCCCCCCCCCAATCATGCCCCGCGATGATGAACTCTTGCACGGCCAGAGCGTCGGCCAGCGCAAAAATATCGGCGGTCAATTTATCGGCGGTGTAGGCGCTAACCTCGTGCGGTTTGGAAGTACCGCGATAGCCACGCTGGTCGGGGGCAATGCAGAAGTAGTGGTCGGAAAAAGCCGCAATCTGGTGCCGCCAAGTGCGGTGCGATTCGGGAAATCCGTGTAGGAAAATGATAGCCGGATTTGCCGGGTTACCTGCTGTACATACATCCATTTCGATGCCTGTTGAAAGGGAAAGGCGGTGGTAGTACAGTTCGGTCACGCATCACTCCGGGTCAGGGGTATTTCCGGGATGGGAATAAACTCATCGCTATCACTTTGTATTGTATCGAATAATCTATTTTTCCAATCGGACTTCGCTTGATTGATCCGGTCGCGGGAAGATGAAACGAAATTCCACCAGACATGCCGCGGCGTTTTGAACGCCTCTCCACCAAGCAACATCACCCGCGCGTCAGACGTTGCCTTAAGCGTCATCGCCTGCCCCGGTGCCAGCACATAGAGGCTGTGCCGCTCCAATACCTGACCGTCGAGTTCAGCATCGCCCAACGCCACGATCACCGCGCGCTCATCGGCTTCCGCATCAATCGGGATGATCGCACCTGCACTCATCAATATGTCCGCATAGATTGTCGGCGAATGCTGCGTCGTGGAGGCAGTAGCACCCCATAAACTGCCCATGATAACCCGCGCACTGCTGCCAGCATCCTCAACCAACGGCAATGCATCGGCACCGACATGTTCAAAGGCCGCGTCAATTTCCTCCTTGCCATCGGGCAGCGCCAACCATGTCTGCATCCCCGAAATCGGCGAAACCTTATCGCGTTGGGACTGCGGCGATCGTTCGCTATGCACAATCCCCTTGCCCGCCGTCATCAGATTTACCGCGCCAGGGTTTATCGTCGCAAACGTGCCGATGCTGTCGCGGTGGTCGATTGCACCTTCAAACAAATAGGTCACCGTTGCGAGATTGATATGCGGATGCGGGCGGACGTCCATTCCCTTGCCGATATCGAATGCGGCCGGGCCGAATTGATCAACGAAGATGAACGGACCGACCATCGTTTGCGCCTTTGACGGCATCGTGCGGCGAACCTTGAAATCGCCCAGATCGTGGGTGGATGGGGTTACTTTCAGCATATAAAAAACATCCGCCTCGACGCCCATATTGTCAAGCCAGAGCTCACTTCAATCCTCGAACCGGCTTTCTTCGCGCAGCTTTAAACCGGCGGTCTGCAATGGCGTTGTCGCATTGGCAAAGGTGCGCGGCGTCATTCCCGTATAGCGACGAAACTCCCTGTTCATGTGCGATTGATCGAAATATCTAAGCGCATCAAGTTCCCGCTCGTTTGGACTGCTGAAACCACGAAACGCGGTGGCTGAATCAAGAAACCGGCTTCGCCTAAGTATCGCTTTCGGCGTCAAGCCGAAGGTGGCCATGCACCGCCGTTCGAACTGCCGCACCGACAAGCCGACTTCCATCGCGGCATCCTCGACACGTATTGTACTGTCCGTGCGCGCAATGACTTCAAAGCGCGCCATTTGCAAATCCGCTTCCGGCGTGTGCAGCAATGCAATCCGCTCTCTTAAGGCGCTTTCCATTGCGGCCAATTGACCATCATCGTTGGTTGCCTGTGATACTCCGGCAAGCATATTGTCGGCCAAATCGCCCCATAGCTGTTGCAGGGGCAACATCCTGTCGGAAAGCGCCTGATGTGCGTCTGCAAAAAGCGCATGCCAACCGCTAGGCCGGACCGCAAAGCCGGTCACCGCGAAGCCACCCTTCACCCGAACCCGCAAGGGTCGGCTATTCGCGCCAAAGAACACGACATTTCCAGCCGTGCTCCATTGGCCGGGACCGGTTTCCGCCGCCCAATCTCCGCGTAATAGGCAGCGCACAAAGGCGGTTTCGGAGAGCAGAAAATCTTCGATAATGGCGCCATCGGGCAATGGCGCTTCGAACACGTAAAAGCGACGGATATATGGGGCAAGATCGGCAGATGGCCGATATGTGCGCGACAGCAGCATATGCCCCCTCTGGTTAGATACGGCTCAAAGCAGCTTCGAACTGCTTTGCTGGAAACAAGAACTTACGCATCAACACGTTGTCCAGCAAGGATAATCCGGCATAACGCGGCAACTTAATCCCCCGGTGCAGTCGCCTTTATTGCCAGGGCATGCACGCGCTCACCCGGGATATCGCCCAGCGCCCTGTTCACCATCCGCTGCCGCATCACGCGGCTTACCCCGGCAAAGACGGCGCTTTCGATCTGCACGGTAAAGTGCGATTCTCCCGAGCCATCGTCACCGCTATGTCCACTGTGGTTAGCACTGTCGTTGATGACCGCAAGGTAGGTTGGCGCGAAAGCCGTGATCAGCAGCGTTTCCATTTCAATCTGGGCAGGGCCTTTTTTCATGGCCGCAGTCTTCCCATATCGGTAGTTTTTCGCCAAGGGGAATTATGGATCCGAAGCGATCAACTGACCGATTTCATGGCCGCGTCCGTGGTTCGCGTCAACATTGCGCTCATCCCGGCTGCCCTGAAACCGGCGAGTTTCGGGCGCCAGACATCTTGGGCCGCGCCGGATCGCCGAATGGGCCGGGCGACTACCAATATCTTTGCCTGGACCATGTCCGCGAATTCAATGCGCGCTACGACTGGTTCACCGGAATGAGTGCTGAGGAAATCCTTGCGGCACAAAGCCCCACGCATGTCTGGGCTAGCGAAACTCGGGCTTTCCGTCCCACCGCAGGAGTCGATTCGCCGCCGAAATGGGCAGATTTTCACGACCCGCTCGAAGCGCTCGCGGCGCGCTACAAAGAGCGCACGCCAAAGCCCCGCGCCGACGGCCATGTTCTCAGCCCGGAGAACCGGCGGGCGCTAAAGACGTTAGGGCTTGGCGACGATGCTGACCGGCGCGCGATCCGATCGGCTTATTCGGTGATGGTCCGCAAATATCATCCCGACAAAAATGGCGGTAACCGCGCCTATGAAAAGGCTTTGCAAGACGTCATCGCGGCCTATACGCACCTTAAAAAGCTAAATGCGTTCACTTAAGCGTCCAAGTGCCGCGCCTTTTCTTTCCCTTTCGTGTCGAGCGTAGTCGACACCCCCTTTGGTTACGCATAGCCACAGTGTTTCTCGACTTCGCTCCACACGAACGGCATAGGGTTAATTGAAACTAGACTGAGTAGTAAGAATTATGACCGACATTCCCAATATCCAACCCGACAGCCGCGATGCGACCATCCTTGCTGCACCTGACAAAACCATCAGCGTGCGCGAGATGTTCGGGATCGATGTCGATATGGAATGCCCCGCTTTCAGCGAAGCTGACGAGCGCGTCCCAGACCGCGATGACGCTTATGTATTCGACGGCGACACCACGCTCGCAATCCTGGCCGGTTTTGCCCACAACCGCCGGGTCATGGTTCAGGGCTATCACGGCACCGGCAAATCGACGCATATCGAGCAGGTGGCGGCGCGGCTCAACTGGCCGTGCATCCGGATCAATCTTGATGCGCATATCAGCCGGATCGACCTGATCGGTAGGGACGCGATTGTCTTGCGCGAAGGGCAGCAGGTAACGGAATTTCGCGAAGGGCTTTTGCCTTGGGCGCTGCAAACCCCGACCGCATTGGTGTTCGACGAATATGATGCCGGACGCCCTGATGTGATGTTCGTCATCCAGCGTGTGCTCGAAACCGAGGGCAAGCTGACGTTGCTCGACCAGAACCGTGTAATCCGGCCCAATCCATATTTCCGGCTATTTGCCACTGCCAACACGGTGGGGCTTGGCGATACCAGCGGGCTTTATCACGGCACGCAGGCAATCAACCAAGGCCAGATGGACCGGTGGAACATCGTCGTCGGGCTTAATTATCTACCCGCCGCAGTGGAGGCGGAAATCGTGCTGGCCAAATCCACCGGCATGGAGCCCGCTGCCGTCGCCAATATGGTCAAGGTCGCGGACCTCACTCGTCAAGGCTTTATCAACGGCGACATATCGACCGTAATGAGCCCGCGTACCGTTATCACCTGGGCGCAAAATGCAACAATCTTCAAAGACGTTGGTTTCGCCTTCCGTCTTAGCTTCCTCAACAAATGCGACGAGGCAGAACGGGCGCTGGTAGCAGAATATTATCAACGGGTGTTTGGCAAGGATTTGCCGGAAAGTGTAATGGGCAAATCATGATCCGTTTTACCGTAGTGGCGTTGGCGGCATTGTTGCTGACCGCATGTGGCGCTGCTGTTCAGTACGGCGATGTCCAGCATAGCAAACTGGCCGAAGACCCGCGTTGCAACCCGGCGCAAACCGATACCCAAGCGGTTAGTGGTAAGGATTTATTTGCCGTTACCAGCCGACTTCCCGATTGTCGGGAAGGCCAGGTTGTGCTTACCAATCACCGGTCCGACCGGGTACGCTATGCGCGGTTCTCTGCTCCGCAAATGTTCAAGCCAGCGAAAGGCAAGGAGCGTACCGTCGTGCCAACCGCTTTTCAGCCAGAGGCCGATTGGTGGCTGGCGTTGCGCGATGCCGCAAACCTTCGCCAAGGTCGCGTCTTACTCTATGTCCACGGCTTCCGCGAGACTATCGATTCCAGCAGCAAGGATGCGGTTCAGATCGCCGCGCTCACGAAATTCGACGGGCCGGTTATCCAGTATAGCTGGCCATCACAAGGCCGCTTGCTCAGCTACGGCGTCGATGAAACCAATATGTATTGGGACGAACGCAATTTCCGGCGGTTCTTGCTCAAACTGGCTCGCGAGACGTGGGTAAAGGAAATTGTCGTGGTGTCGCATTCGCTCGGCGCACGGCTCGTCATTCCGGCCATCGAATATATCGACGCCAATTCGTCGAACGCCGATTCGAGCAACATTTCCAATATCATCCTCGCGTCACCCGACATCGACCGGCAGGATTTCGAGCGCGACATCGCCGAAGAAGTACTGGCGGCGCGGCGGGTCAACAATGATCGCCGGATTACTGTTTATACGTCTTCCAGTGACAAGGCGCTCGCGTTGTCGCGCACGATTCACGGCTATCCGCGGTTGGGCTCACCTTATTGTTTCGATCCTTTCGAAGCAGCCGATCTGAAAGCCAAGGGACATCTTGAGCGCTGCTATGCGTCGAAATCCATTTATGATATCGCACCTTCGAAAAGCGGGTTCACGATAATCGACACCAGCGATGTGAGCCGGGGCAGCACCGGCCATTCCGATTATCTGCAAAGCGCCGCTGCATGCAGGGATTTTGCCGCTGTTGTAAATGGC
>JANONL010000235.1:0-5682 GCA_031420815.1 Sphingomonadales bacterium
GCAGGCGGTTGCCGCGCCCGAGCATATCGCTGCCTATATCTGGGTCGTGACGCGGCACGAGATTGATTATCGCGGCAATATCGCGGCGGGCGAGAGCGTCACTGGGCGAACCTGGATCGAGAGTGAACCCAAGGGAGCGCAATTCGACCGGCGGGTGGATTTTGTGGATAACTCGGGCAAGGTGATTGTACGCGCCAACACGACTTGGGCGATGCTCGATAAGGCGACCGGGCGACTGGCGCGGGTGCGGCCTGAAATTGCTGCGCCGTTTATCGGAGATTATTCCTTCAACTCATAATCCGGCAGCGAATGGAACGCGTTGCGTAATGCCTCGCTCCAACTTTCCGAGATGCTCTCGAAATAGGGGTCTTCCGACGTAACGCGCCGCTCATGGAAGGGTTTGAACTCACCGGTTTTGTAAAGCATCAGGTCGAGCGGAAGGCCGACGGACAGATTTGCTTTCAAAGTGGAATCGAACGATACCATCAGCAATTTTACGATATCGGCAAAGTCCATATCCGCCTCGAATCCGCGCACCAGTATCGGACGGCCGTATTTGGTTTCGCCAATCTGGAAGAACGGCGTGTCGGCGCTGGCTTCGATGAAATTACCCTCGGGGTAGATCATGTAAAGCCGTGGCTCCATTCCCTTGATCTGGCCGCCAAGGATCATCGAAGCGTTGAACGATGGCGACGCGGCGGTCGCGCCGGTCATCGCCCGCGCCAATATCGTTTCGCGCAGCAACATGCCCACATGGCTCGCGACCTCGAACATCGTCGGTGCTCGCATAATGGCAGGATTGCGGTCTGCGGGTGCCTTGCTACGTTCCTCCAACTGCGCGATGACGGCTTGCGTGGTCGCAAGATTGCCTGCGGTCAGCAGCGTGATGAAGCGGTCCTCCGGTACTTCCCAATGGAACATTTTGCGGAAGGTGGACACATTATCGACACCAGAATTGGTGCGGCTGTCTGACATGAAGGCCATGCCCTTGTCCAGCATCATTCCCACACAATAAGTCATTACTTCACCAGTCCCCCGACCCTGTATTTTTGCGTGCTTACTGTTCGACCCGCAGGCTGACAACCATGCTTTCGTCTTGGGCGCCAAAAGATAGTCCGGTTATCGGTGCCGCATCCGAATAATCGAAACCGGTGGCGACGCGGATATAGCGTTGGTCGGGGCTGTAACCGTTGGAAACGTCAAAGCCCACCCATCCGAGTGGTTCGATGTGCGCTTCGACCCATGCGTGGCTGGCGCTTTGGTCGATGACGCCCTCCATCAAAAGATAGCCCGAGACATAGCGCGTCGGAATGCCCAAGCCCCGTGCCGCCGCCAAAAAGATATGCGCATGATCCTGACACACACCTTTGCCGATTGCGATTGCCTGTTCAGCAGACGTGTTCGCGTTGGTATGGCCGTCTGCATAGGGCAGATTATCGCGAATCATGTCCGACAGTGTGTGCAATCCGCCGAGTTCGTTTGCGGCGTCGATCTTAAACCCGCCGAGCATCTTGGCAACCGCCTTGCCCGCCATAGTCAATTTGGTGGGCTTCAAAAAGCACCATAAGGGAATATTGCCGCGATGCTTGCCGATGATACCGTTGCTGTTTGTGGTTTCAACGGTGCCACTGCATTTTATCGATACTTCGGTCCGGCCGCTATCGACCGAGACCAATGCAACATGGTTCAAATGCGCGTCTTCGCATGCCGACTGAATTTTCCCGCCGTCTATATCGATGTCCCAATCGATGACCATCTGCCCGGCATTGTCCTTTGGCCGGAGTTTTAGCCGTTGCAGCGCATAGGTCACCGGCCGGTCGAACCGGTAGTGGGTGCTGTGCGATATCAGGAGGCGCTTTTTGGTCATGCGGTAAAACGGTAATCCTGTTCAACAAGCGCGCCGACATTGCGGTTTACGGCTAAAAACTCGACGAGAAATTCGTGCAAGCCATCTTCAAATATTTTAGCCGCTGTCGTATCCTGCATCTGCGCATAGAGTTTTTCGGTAGCCTCCAATGCTGCCGAGGGTTGGCCATAATCTGCTGAAAGATAGCGGAGATTGTCGCGTAACTTGCAATAGGCAAAAGTCAGACTGCGCGGGAAACGGTGGTCGCGGATTAAAAATTCGGTGATGCCAAGCGCGCTTGTGCGGCCCGGATACAACCAGCGGTAGACGCTGTAGGCCGAGGTCGAGCGCAATATCGCCTCCCACTGTACATTGTCGAGCGACGAGCCGACAAACGACACCGATGGCAACAGCACATAGTATTTGACGTCGAGCAACCGCGCGGTGTTGTCAGCACGTTCGATGAAATTGCCGATCCGAGCGAAATTATAGACGTCGTTGCGCAGCATCGTGTTGTGCATTGCGCCGCGCACCATCGCGCTTTTGCGTTTTATGAGTTCGAGGATGTGCGGCAACTCGGCTTCGCGTATCTGGCGTTTCAGGGCATCGTTAACGTCGATCCAGAATTCGTTGACAGCTTCCCACACTTCTCGGGTGATGGCGGTGCGGGTCAATCGCGCGTTCTGTCGCGCGCTGTCGATGACGCCGCGCAGGCTGCCGTCATTGGCTTTGTCACGCAGCAGGAAGTTGACGACTTGGCCGGAACTATATTCGCCGTGCCGCGCGACATAGGCAGCGTCCATGCCGAGCGCCTTGACAATCGAGCGCCATTCGCTGGCACTGCCCGCACCGCGTGTCAGCGTGAAGCGGTGGCCGGTCTCGACCAGCCGCGCAATATTCTCCGCCCGCTCGAGATAGCGGAACAGCCAATATATGCCGCCTGCGGTTTTACCGAGCATCAGTCATCTTCCAGCACCCAGCTGTCTTTGGTGCCGCCGCCCTGGCTTGAATTGACCACGAGCGAACCTTGTTTCAGCGCAACGCGCGTCAGGCCGCCGGGTGTGATGTCGATGCTGTTCGGCGATACCAAGACAAAGGGCCGCAAATCGACGTGGCGCGGCGCGAGGCCGGAGTTGGTGAAAATCGGTATGGTCGATAATGCCAGTGTTGGCTGGGCAATGTAATTGGCGGGCTTCGCCTTTAGCTTGGCAGCAAATTCGGCCAGTTCGCGCCGGTTGGCTGCGGGGCCGACGAGCATGCCGTAACCGCCCGAGCCGTGGACTTCCTTGACCACCAGTTCGGCGAGATTATCGAGCACATAAGCGAGCGCATCGGGCTCCGAGCAGCGCCATGTCGGCACGTTGAGAAGGATGGGCCGCTCGCCGGTATAGAACTCGACGATGTCGGGCATATAGCTGTAGATCGCCTTGTCGTCGGCGATGCCGGTGCCGGGGGCATTGGCGATGGTGATCTGCCCGGCACGATAGAGATCGAATACGCCGGGGATGCCGAGCCTTGATTCAGGCTTGAAGATCAGCGGGTCGAGATAGTCGTCGTCGATCCGCCGGTATAGCACGTCTATCGGTCGATAACCGCGCGTGGTGCGCATCGCGACCCTGCCATCGACAATGCGGATATCGTGCCCCTCGACCAGATCGGCCCCCATTTGGTCGGCGAGAAACGCATGTTCATAATAAGCGCTGTTGTGGATACCCGGCGTCAGCACCGCGACCACGGGATCGCCCTTGCACGCGGGCGGGGCTACACGGTTTAGCGACTGGCGCAGGTTTTTGGGATAATCGCTGACGTTGCGGACTCGGATACTGCTGAACAGTTCGGGAAACATGTTCATCATCGTCTCGCGGTTTTCGAGCATATACGACACACCCGAGGGCGTGCGGGCATTATCCTCGAGCACGAAAAACTCGTCCGGCCCGGTACGCACCAGATCAACGCCGACAATATGCGTGTACACTCCGCCAGGCGGCAGGAAACCGATCATTTGGCTGAGGAATGCGGAGTTGTTTTGCAAAAGGCTAATCGGCAGCCGTCCGGCACGGACGATTTCCTGCCGGTGGTAAATGTCCTGCAAGAATGCGTTAATCGCGCGCACCCGCTGTTCGATACCGCGCGTGACCTTGCTCCATTCGCGCGCCGATACGATCCGCGGGATGATGTCGAAGGGGATCAGGCGTTCCTCGGCCTCGTCATCACCATAGACGGCGAATGTTATGCCGGTCCGCCTGAAGAACTGTTCGGCCTCACGCGCCTTGCCGCGCAGCTGTTTACTGTCCTGATTGCAGAACCACTCATGATAGGCAGCATAAGCTGCGCGCGTGGCACCATCCTCTTTCAGCATTTCGTCGAAGCAGGGCGGTTTGGAGGGCATTGGAGCCAAGGTTGCACAAATTCGTGGCAGATAACAAGCACCTTCGCACCTGCACAATATTTGAGCATTCCACGCGCTTAGAAAAAGTGACAGTCACTTTTTCTGGCGGATCAGAAATCGACAGCAACACCTTTTAATTCCCAATCGCCATAACGTACGGGGTCAGGACGGTCCGGATCGGGTTCGTCACCACGCACCATGGGTTTGGGCTCGGGTACCGGCGGGCTTTTTGACAGATAAGCAGGGGCTTTGACGTGGACGGGGCGTTTTCCCATTGGGCTTTTCCTTGAATGAGTAACGTTACAATCGGCCTAATTGGCCGCGAATTCAAGCGGCCTTTCTATTCGGAGCATCGCGGCCTAAAGCGCGGGACTATGAACGACGAAATTTCCGGTCTCCCTACCCGCCGCGCGGCATTGCGCCTCCTTGATGCGGTGATGCGGATGGGCACGCCAATGGATCAGGCAACCGCCAACGCGACCAAGGGCCTGTCACCACCCGACCGCGCGTTGGCGATTGCGATTGCGCAGGAAACCCTGCGCTGGTCGGTTGACCTTGATGTGCTGATCGACAGTAAAACCAAACAGCCATTGCCCGACGATGCCAAGGCGCGGGCGGTGTTGCGGTTGGCCTTGGCGCAAATATTACGGTTGGGGACGCCGCCGCATGCGGTGATTGCGACCGCTCTGCCGCTGGTGGATAAAGGGCCACGGCGGCTGGTGCACGGCGTGCTCGGTTCGTTGTTGCGCGGCGAGGTGGCATTGCCTGAATTGCCCTCGCTGCCCGACGCGGTGGCGATGCGGTGGCAACCGGCTTGGGGCGATACAATGCTCGCAGGCGCGCAGGTCGCGCTTGCCGAACCGCCGCCTTTGGATTTGGCGTTGCGTGATCCGGGTTCGACCGCCAAATGGGCCGCGCGGCTGGGCGGATTTAGCCTGATGCCCGGCCATATCCGCCTGCCACGCGGCACGGCGGTGGAAGAACTCGACGGCTATGACGAAGGCGCATGGTGGGTGCAGGATCTGGCAGCGAGCCTGCCTGCGCGGTTGCTGGGCGACGGCAACGGCAAACGCGCACTAGACTTGTGTGCGGCACCTGGCGGTAAGACGATGCAGCTATCGGCTGCGGGTTTCACCGTCACCGCGCTCGATAATTCGGCGCGGCGGATGGACCGGTTGATGGCCAATCTGGAGCGCACCCAACTGAATGCAGAGCGGGTCACTGCCGACGTAATGGATTGGGAACCAGCCGCACCGTATGACGCCATCCTGCTCGATGCGCCGTGCAGCGCCACTGGCACCATGCGCCGCCATCCCGATGTGTTGCAGCGGATCGACATCAAACAAATCAATAATCTGGCAGCAATCCAGAGCGCTATGCTCGACCGCGCGGCGGATTGGGTAAAGCCCGGCGGTGTGTTGGTATTTGCCACTTGCTCGCTGGAGCC
>JANONL010000236.1:0-3304 GCA_031420815.1 Sphingomonadales bacterium
GCTCCCGTCGCCGACCGTAATGCGCAGGCGCAGCACAGTGGTTATCAGCAGCAAACCTATTCTGCAGACTCACACGGGTTCGGCCACAGCAGTGGTCACAAGAAGCGGAAGAAATCCTTTTTGGAGGAATTGTTCGACTAAGCCGGACTGGCGACGGCTGCGAACCCGCGCCATCGTTGTCAGATGACCAACCGTTCGTTCCGCACCCGTTTGCGCGCATTCCAGATTATGCGCGAATTACAGCGGGCCTGAACGGCGCAACGGTGGTCGCTGTGTTAGCGAACGCAGGACCGAAAATCGCGCATAACGAAGCGCAAAAAAGAAACGGGCCGCGTTGCCGCAGCCCGTTCCCTTATTCGATAAAGCGTAGCTTATGCTTGCGACAGGTTGATCGCTGAAGCCTTGCCGTTCTTGCCGATTTCAACTTCGTAGTTCACGCGCTGCTCTTTATCGAGCGAGTGCATGCCAGCGGCCTGTACCGCAGAAATGTGGACAAAGCTGTCTTCGCCGCCGCCATCGGGCGCGATGAAGCCATAGCCCTTGTCGGCATTGAAGAATTTTACGGTGCCAGTAGGCATAATGATGTTCCTTTCACGAAACAGGTGACCGCGCGGCAAAAGCACCAAGCGGGTAGCCAAGTCGTGGTAGGAAAGACGTTGCGCGATCCCGGCATACGCTGAAAACACGCCTCAAATTCCGTCTCGGTCGACGATAGCAGCAGCTATACTACCCTAAATCGGTGACATTAGCAAATGTTGTGGTGCTGGCTAACATTGTGTCGGGTCCAGCCCATTTCCGTCAGGGTCCGGTCAGTCTGACAACTACACCCCGGTCTGTCCGGGCATGAACGCGCACAGCTCTCGTGCACAATCCGAAACTCGTCGTCATCGACCATAACGACCGCATAACGCGGATACATTTCGCTTGCGACTCACGGCAAAGTGGCAGAGCATTCTTATTCCGCGCCGTGGCGCGCGAAAGTCGCCAAGCGCGCATCCTTTTTGAGGAGGCGAATGATGGCGAGTACTTCCAACGGCGTTAGAGCAGTCGCCCTTGTCGGACCGGCAGGGGCAGGAAAAACCAGCCTTTCCGAGGCGCTTTTGTTTGCGTCGGGCGTGATCGGACGACAGGGCAGTATCGAGGCCGGGACCACCGTCGGCGACGCGACCCCCGAAGCCCGCGCGCGCAAGGGCTCCACTGAAATTAATCTCGTCCGCCTCGATTATCTGGGCGACCGCTTTGTGGTCATCGATACCCCTGGTTCAGCGGCATTCATGACCGATGGCCTCGCCGCGCTCGAGAGTTCCGATTTCGCCATTCTGGTCATCGACCCCGACCCCGCGCGCGCCGTTCTTGCCGAGCCGATGCTGCGCCGGATCGAGAAGATCGGGCTGCCGCATGCGGTGTTCGTCAACAAGATCGATCAGGCGCGCGGGCGCATCCACGACCTGCTGGAAGCGCTCCAGCCGATGAGCGCGGCACCGCTGCTCGCCCGGCAAATTCCGATCCGCGAGGGCGAACGGATTACCGGCTTTGTCGATCTCGCGCTCGAACGCGCTTATCATTACCGGCCCGGACAGCCGAGCGAGCAGATCGACATTCCGGCCGACCTGTCCGCGCGTGAGGTGTCCGAACGGTTCCACATGCTCGAAACGCTGGCTGACCATGACGATGCCTTGCTCGAGCAATTGCTGTTGGATGAAACGCCGAGCCGGGACGCTATTTTTGCCGACCTGATCGCCGAGACGCAGGCCAATCTCGTCGTGCCGGTGCTGTTCGGTTCGGCGCTCAACGGCTTTGGCGTGCGGCGGCTACTCAAGATGCTGCGCCACGAAGTCCCTTCGGCAAAGCACGCCGCAGAACGCGTCGGGACAAACGGCTCGGGCATTCATGTGTTCAAGATTTCGCATGGCGGCGCGGTCGGTCGGGTTGCGCTGGCCCGCGTGCTAGGCGGTGGCCTCGATGAAGGGGCAGAACTGGTCGGCCCCGACGGCAAACAGGTCCGTGCCGGCGCGCTGTTCGGATTGCAGGGCGACAAAACGGTGAAGGTGGCGCACGCCGATAGTGGCGACATCATCGCCATTGCCAAGGCCGACAATGTCCGCGCCAACGCCATTCTGGGTACCAAAGCGGCGGGCGACGCATCGTTTCGGCTGATCGAAAAGCCTGCGCTCAACGCCGCGATTGCCATCGTAACGCGTGACCGAAAAGACGATGTCCGGCTGTCCACGGCACTGCACAAACTGGTCGAGGAAGACCCCGCGCTCGAATGGGGTCAGGACGCGGCGACGCATCAGATGCTGTTGCGCGGTGTCAATGACGAGCATCTGTCGGTCACCCTCGCCAAGCTCAACCGCCGGTACGGCGTCGCGGTCGATACCCAGCCGCCGCGCATCGCCTACAAGGAAACGATCCGCAAAAGCGCGACCCAACGCGGCCGTCACAAAAAACAGTCGGGTGGTCACGGCCAATATGGTGATTGCATCATCGAGGTTCGTCCGCTGCCGCGCGGCGAAGGCTTCCGCTTCGAAGACCGGATCACCGGCGGTGTCATCCCCAAACAATGGATACCGGCGGTCGAGGCGGGTGTCCGCGACGCGATGGAAAAAGGTCCGCTCGGTTTTCCGGTGGTCGATGTCGCGGTCATGCTGGTCGACGGATCGTATCACAGCGTCGACAGCTCTGAAATTGCGTTCCGCATGGCTGGCCGCACCGCGATGGCGGACGCGCTGGCGCGGTGTGCGCCGCTGCTGCTCGAACCGATGTGCCATGTGTCGATTACTGCACCGTCGAGCGCAACCTCCAAGGTCACCTCTGCGGTTTCGTCGCGCCGGGGGCAGATGCTCGGCATCGACAGCGCCGACGGCAAGGGCCGGTGGGACCGGCTGGAGGCAATGCTCCCCGAAGCCGGCCGCCACGGCCTCGACGCGGAGTTGCGTTCGCTCAGCCAGGGCCTTGCCAGCTATGAAGCGCAGTTCGATCATCTGGCCGAGCTGGGCGGCAAAATCGCGGACGAGGTGGTGCGACAAGCCATCACGGCGTGAGCGGCGGATGACGGGTGTCCCTATCCCTCACCCCATCGGCTTGGGTTCCCACCGCTCGATCTTGCGGCCTTCGGGGTCGATGATATGAGCGAAGTGACCATTGGCTTCGTCCAGCATGGTGTTGACCGGCGTGACCCCGTGTTCGGCGCAGCGCGCAAGCACACCGTTCAGATCATCGACCATCAGGTTGAACATGAACTCCTTGTCCGATGGCGCAAAATAATCGGTGTCGGCGGCAAAGGGTGAAAACACCGTCCCGG
>JANONL010000237.1:0-2534 GCA_031420815.1 Sphingomonadales bacterium
ACGATTGCATCGCATTTGCCCAAGGCTGTCGGCGCGGCGCATAGCATCGGCATGGCGCAGCGGTTGAAACTGGCGGATGCGGTGCTGCCCAATGATGCGGTGATATTGTGCTCGTTCGGCGACGCTTCGGCCAATCATTCGACATCGCAGGGCGCGTTCAATGCAGCGTGTTGGGCGGCGTACCAGCATTTGCCGATGCCGATCGTGTTCCTGTGCGAGGATAACGGGATCGGCATTTCGGTACGCACGCCGGGTGGCTGGATCGAGGCAAATTTTGCCCACCGACCCGCGCTCCATTATGTCGGGTGCGACGGCGCGGATTTGAACGACGCGATGCGCGGCTGCGAAGCGGCGGTGAATTATGCGAGGGCGCGGCGCCGACCCGTGTTCCTTCACATGCGTACGGTGCGTTTGATGGGGCACGCGGGTGCCGATGTCGAGGCAAGCTATTCGGCACTCGCCAATATCGAGGCGGCGGAGGCGCAAGACCCGTTGCTCCACAGCGCGCGGATTTTATTTGAACAGGCTGGCATGTCGGGCGATGAAATTGTCGCGCGTTATCAGGATATGCGCGCCCGGGTCGACCGCGTGGCGCAGGACGCGCTGGCCAAACCAAGGCTGGCAACGGCGGCGGCGGTGATCGCATCCATCGAACCGGAGGTTGGCGCGAAAGCATCGCCCGCATTGCCGGATAGGACGGACCGCAACGCCGTGTTCGCCCGGGATGCGCGCAATCTGGCCAAGCCGGTGACGCTGGCGAAAAGCATCAACTTCGCGCTCGCCGACCTCATGCTGCGTTATCCCAACATCGCGCTGTTTGGCGAAGATGTAGCCAAAAAAGGGGGCGTCTATGGCGTGACCCAAGGCTTGCAGGACAAATTCGGCGGGTGCCGTGTGTTCGACACGCTGCTAGATGAGCAGACCATTTTGGGCTTGGCGATTGGCATGGGGCATAACGGATTTGTACCGATCCCCGAAATCCAGTTTCTCGCCTATCTGCATAATGCCGAGGACCAAATCCGGGGCGAAGCGGCGACCTTGTCGTTTTTCTCCAACGGGCAGTACCGCAACCCGATGGTGCTGCGGATTGCCGGTCTGCCCTATCAAAAAGGCTTTGGCGGGCATTTTCACAATGACAACAGTCTTGCGGTGCTGACCGACATTCCCGGTATCGTCGTCGCGTGCCCGTCAAACGCCGCCGATGCGCCCGCTATGCTACGCGAATGTGTGCGGATGGCGCATGAGGATGGCTGCGTTGTGGTGTTTGTCGAACCGATTGCGCTGTATCACACTACCGATCTGTCGGAGCGCGAGGATGCTGGTTGGACCGCGCATTATGCTGCACCCGATGTTGCAGCAAAAATCGTTTTCGGCGAACCGGCAATATATGGCACAGGAACAGAGCTTGCGATCATAGCCTACGGAAATGGTTATTATCTTTCTCGGCAGGCAGAGGCTGAAATCCGTGCTGATGGTATCGATTTGCGGATCATCGATCTGCGCTGGCTGCATCCGCTGAATGACCAGGCAATGCTCGCGGCGGTAGCCGATTGCAGGAAAATCCTGATCGTTGACGAAACCCGCCGCTCGGGCAGTCTCAGCGAAAAACTGATGACGATCCTGACTGAAGCGGGCAGGGGCGACGCCGTTACCCGGTTAACCGCCGAAGACTGTTTCATACCGCTTGGCCCCGCAGCAGAACTGGTGTTGCCGAGCAAAAAGTCGATCATTGACGCGGCCAAGGCGGCGGTCGCATGAAAGCAAAGGCGCTTGTGATATGCCCTGGTCGCGGCACGTATAATGCGACCGAGCTGGGCTATCTGAAAACGCACCATGCCGTGCGATGGGATCTGGTCGAGCGGCTTGATGCGCTCCGTCGCTCAGCGGGACAAATTCCCATCTCCGAACTCGACGGTGCCGAAAAATACGCGCCTTCTACGCACATGACAGGCGAGAATGCGTCGCTGTTGATCTACGCCTGCGCGCTGGCCGATTTTGCCGCGATTGACCGTGACCGTTATGAAATTGTCGCGGTCACTGGCAACTCGATGGGGTGGTATCTCGCGCTGGCAGCCGCCGGAATATTGAATTTCGATGCTGGCGCGCGGCTTGTGAACGTCATGGGCACGATGATGCACCAGCATGGCAAAGGCGGTCAAATCGTCTGGTCTATTGTCGATGCAGACTGGAAAATCGATCCTGAAAAACAAAGCTTGGTCAGTGCGTTGCTCGCCGAGGCTGCTAACCATTCCGATGTCGAAATACATCTGTCGATCAGGTTGGGCGGCATGATCGTGTTTGCGGCCAACGAACCGGGTCTCAAATGGCTGGGCGAACGGCTCCCTAAAGACGACCGCTTCCCGATGCGTCTGATGCACCATTCGGCATTTCATAGCCCGCTGCTCGACCATATCGTGCCGATGGCGCACGCGGCGAACCCGTCGGTGGATTTCGGCGCGGGTACCATCCCGGCAATTAACGGGCAGGGGCGCATCTGGTCGCCCAAAGCATTCGATCCAGAGTCGATTTACGGC
>JANONL010000238.1:0-13373 GCA_031420815.1 Sphingomonadales bacterium
GCCGGTACGTCTTGCACTTCAAAGGTCAGGCTGCCCGGGTTCTCTAGCAGAATTGCGCGGGTGCGGTCGCAAAACACGGCCTCGATATCGCGTGTCATCGGGTCGAAATACCGCGTTTCGACACCAAAGCGTTTGAGGAAACCATCGGCAAGGCTGCGGCTCGGGTCATAGGCGTTGTCGGTCATCAGCAGCACATCGCCGGGCTTCAGAACGGCGAGCAATGCGCCAGCAATCGCCGCAACGCCCGAAGGATATAGCATCGTGCCATGCGCGCCGGGCTCCAGCTCGGTCAGTGCCTCGGCCAGCGACCACTGTGTGGGTGAGCCACGCCGTCCATAAAAGAACCGGCCATCTTCGTTGGTTGCCTTGCCGGCCTCTAGGTCGGAGACGGTGTCATAGAGATGCGTGCTGGCGCGCCAGACGGGGGCGTTGACCACAGCGCCAGTCAGCGCCTTTGAACGCCCGCCGGTGACAATATTGGTTGCTGGTTTGCGGGGCTTACCAGACCCGCTCAAGCCGCACCCTGGGCCTTTGGCGTATCGGCATCGAACCCCCATTCGGACCAGCTGCCATCATACAAAGCGACGTCTTTTTTGCCGGTGAGGCGCGCGCCAAACAGGACAACAGCTGCGGTCATGCCCGATCCGCAGGTAGTGATCATCGGCTTGTCGAGATCAACGCCCGCATCGGCAAATGCCGCGACCAGATCGTCGCCGCGTTTCCATGTGCCATCGGGATAATACAGGTTTGAATAAGGCAGATTGCGGCTTCCCGGGATATGGCCCGATGCCATATCGGCGCGCGATTCCGCTTCTTCGCCAGTGAAACGGCCTGCGCCCCGTGCATCGACAACGACTGCGTTCTTGCTATGCAGATTGGCGAGCATGTCGGCTTTGCTCTTCACGCCTTTATCGTCCTGCCACACGGTGAAATGGCGGTGGCGGAGCGTCGGTTTGCCGGTTTCGAGCGGCCGACCCTCTGCCTTCCATTTGGCGAGGCCACCGTCAAGGATCGCGACATCATGCGCGCCGAATAAGGTCAGCATCCACCATGCCCGAGTTGCCGATTTGAACGGGCTATCATCATAAACAACGATCCGGCTACCATCGCCAAGGCCCAGCGATTGCATCCGGCTGGCGAATTTTTCGGGCGGGGGAAGAGTATTGGGCAAGCTGCTATTGGCATCGGCCAATTCTTCGAGGTCCATGAACACCGCGCCTTTTATATGCCCACCTTCATATTCGGCGGCGGCATTGCGGCCGCCATCGGGTAGGAACCAGGTTGCATCGACTATGCGCAAATCGGACGCGCCTTGCTCTTTCGCCAACCATTCGGTGGTTACCAGTAAATCCATGAGTGTTCGTCCCTTACCCGCTTGGTTGTCGCGTATTCTGAATGATGCGCTGATTCTTGTGCAGCGCAAGATAATCAGCTTTTTCGCCCTAGTCGAGCCTTTCCAGAAAGTGCTTTGCCGATGCCCTAAGCGCATCCTGATCGGCGCCGTCCATGCGGTGCCAATTCTTATAGGGCATCGCCATCCGAACGTTGCCGCGCAGCGTACTTTCATTACGCGCGATAAAATCCCAATACAGCGCGTTGAACGGGCAAGCATCGGGTCCGGTGCGTTGCTTCACATCGTAACGGCATGAACTGCAATAATTGGACATGCGGTTGATATAGGCACCGCTCGACGCATATGGTTTTGACGCCAGCATACCACCATCGCCGAACTGGCTCATCCCCAGCGTATTGGGCAGCTCGACCCATTCATAGGCGTCGGCATACACCGCCAGATACCATTCATGCACCTGTTTTGGATCAACGCCTGCGATCAACGCGAAATTGCCGGTGATCATCAGCCGCTGGATGTGGTGGGCATAGGCATAGTCCAGCGTCTGGCCGATGGCTTGGCTCATGCAGTGCATATCGGTCTCGCCGGTCCAGTAAAAGGACGGCAGTGCACGCGTTGCGCCTAGCGCATTGCGGTCGACATAATCAGGTCCGGCCCACCAATATATTCCGCGCACATATTCGCGCCAACCGATGATTTGCCTGATAAAACCTTCGGCGGCGTTCAGCGGCACTTTGCCTGCATCATATCGTGCCTCGACTTCGCGGCAAAGGGCGAGCGGGTCTAGCAAGCCAGAATTGATATAAGGCGACAGGATCGAATGCCATAGAAACGGTTCGCCGGTTAGCATGGCATCCTGATAGTCGCCGAACAGCGGCAGCGCGTGATCCAGGAAATGTGCTTGCTGCTTTAGCGCATCGTCGCGGGTTACGGCCAAGCCGAATTTGGCGGTGCGGCCAATATGGTCGGCAAAGCGTGCCTCGACCATATCAATTACCTCACGGGTCATTGCATCTGATGCAAAGTGCAGCGGCATTGGTATCCCAAGGTCGCGCTTTGCGGGTTTGCGGTTCTCGCTGTCGTAATTCCACTGTCCGCCAACGGGCTTGTCACCGTCCATTAGCAGCGCTGATTTGCGCCGCATATCGCGGTAGAAAAACTCCATCCGCAGTTGCTTGCGGCCTGCGGCCCAGTCTTCAAATTCGGTATGCGAGGCAAGGAACCTGTCGTCGGGCAATATTGTGACTGGCACGTCAAATCGCTCGGCCCAGCTATCGAGCATCGCCTTCACCCGCCATTCCGCCGCTTCGGTCACACAGATGGCCGTTGGGCTGTGCCGTTCGATGGCGCGGGCGAGTTCGCCGGTGAAGCTGCCGCTATTGTCGGGGTCATCCAGCCGCACGTAGTCAACGGCCCATCCTGCATCGCGCAGTGCCGCCGCATGATGGCGCATAGCAGACATGATATAGACCAGCTTCGCCTTGTGGTGCTCGACGTAGGTGGTTTCCTCGTCGACCTCGACCATCAGGATCACTGCCGTCGTTGGGCTGACGTCGGTCAAGGACGAAAGATTAAAGGACAGTTGGTCGCCAAGCACGGGAATGATTGTAGTCATTGACGATGACTATCGTGGCCTAAGCGGTAACGCCAGCATTAGCTCGGCCAAGAACCGGACGTTGCCCCAACGGTGTAAAACTACGCGGGCCAAGATCGAGGCGCAGCGGCCCCATTCTGGCGACGGGAGGATTGGCCTCTCGACCGATCATGCAAGCGATCTGGGCGGTGTCATTGCCCCCTTTGCCGCCGCAGCGATAGGATAAATTAGCGACCATGATCGGCACGAACAGCTGCTTTTCGCCGAGAGGAAAACTCTGCATATCGGTGAGTGGCACGGACATTTCGATCGCCATACCGATCCGTTCTCCGGGCTTCGCTTCGCCAATGGCTTCCGCCGGGATATTGGCCGTGTCGGCATTGAAGGCATTGATCGCGGCTTCTTGTTGCGCACTGGCAGAAATCAGGCCAGCCCGCAGTTCCATATTCTTCGCCGGGGCATCGCCCTCGTTGATCAACCGCAATTGGCCCTTGATGGTCAGCGTGGTGAAACTGATAATCGCTTTTTCGGGGATGAAGTCGAGCGTGATGCGAGGCTTTTTGACGGGTTTCACCGGTGTCGGGGCCGGTGCTGGCAAGACAGGTGCGGGCGTATCGATAATGTCGATCTGTTCCGGTTCGATTACCCGCGGGATATCGGCTATATCACCGGCTCGCTCGCTTTTGCGCCGCCGCCTCAGCCAATACATGCCGAGCAACAATATCGTCCCGAGCGCTAAGGCTCCGCCAACCTGCCAGAATGGCGCACCTTGCGCAGAGGTTTTGTCGGTGGCGGCTGCCTCGGGGGCGTTTGAAACCGGTTGTGGATCGACCAGTGCCGGTCCGGCCGGTTCGGGCTGTGCTTCGCTATCCTGTCGGGAGGGCACCGGTTGATCCTGCGTTACCACTGGCGCAGCCCGGCGCGGCAATACGCTTGGGCTTTGCGGACGGGGTGTTGGCTGCGCGGCCTCGCTGTCCCGGGCGGTCGATACCGCAGGCGGCGGCGTTACGACTGGTTGCACTACGGTTGGTTCGGGTTGCGGTTTTGCCCGCTCGGGGTCTAGCCGGAAATCCCGCAATTCAGGTGGCGTTTCGGGAACCACGTCTTGCGCCGATACTGGCGCATGGACCGTGAGGACCGCAAGCATCGCAATAGCTACCGATAGCGCCTTTGGTGCGCGCATGTAACGAATCTTTCCCTGAACAGTTTTGCGGCTGTGATGGTTAAAGGCACTGAACGCGTGATGAATAGAGCAGCCGAATGACATGAGCCGTTTGCATCATATGACGAAGGGGCTAAATGGCAGACTATGAGTGATCAGCCAACAACCCGATTTCTTGGCGAGCAAAGCCCACTTCCGGCTACGCCAGAAGAAGCGCAGCTCGATTATGTGCCAAACCCCCGGCCGGGTGCGCTTTACCTGACACGTTTTGCCGTTCCCGAATTCACTTCGCTTTGTCCGGTGACCGGACAACCCGATTTTGCCCATCTGGTCATCGATTATGCGCCCGACGCCACGATCGTCGAATCGAAATCGCTGAAGCTGTTTTTGGGGTCGTTCCGCAATCATGCGGCGTTCCACGAAGATTGCACCGTTGGCATCGGCCAGCGGCTATTTGACGAGATGCAGCCCCATTGGCTGCGCATCGGTGGCTATTGGTACCCGCGTGGCGGCATCCCGATCGATGTCTTCTGGCAATCGGGGGGGCCGCCGACAGGGCTTTGGCTGCCCGATCAGGGTGTTCCGGGCTATCGCGGGCGCGGCTGACCGCTCTATTTAAACAACCCGCCCAGCAAACCGCGCAGCAATTGCCCACCGAATTTGCCCACGACTTGCCTACCGACAGATGTGGCTGCGGAGCGAGCCGCCGATTGAATCATCTTGTCGGCAAAACTGGGTTTCGCCGCCTCGCGCGCCTCCACTGTCTGCTGCCGCGCCAGTTGCTTGGCAGCGACGGCATCGGCCTTGGCCTGCTCCTTGGCCGCAATTGCCGCCTGCTTGTCGGCCTCGACCTGCGTCATGGCTTCGACAGCCGCAGCCACAGCTTGCGCGCCTTTTGCGGCCAATATCTCCTCAGCCGATTCGCGATCGATCAACATGTCGTATTTGTCACCAATCGCATCGGTCTGGATCATTACGCCGCGTTCCTGCGGGGTCAGCGGGCCGACCCGACTGGCGGGGGCCTTGATCAGCGTGCGCTGCACCATTGAAGGCGAACCGTCTGGTTGAAGCAGCGAGACCAGCGCCTCTCCGATTTTCAGTTCGGTAATGACCTGCGCGACGTCTAGATCGGGATTAGGCCTGAACGTTTCAGCTGCCGACTTCACTGCCTGCTGATCGCGTGGGGTAAAGGCATTGAGCTTGTGCTGGATACGGTTGTTGAGCTGTGCCGCAACCGTATCGGGAATATCGATCGGGTTCTGCGTGATGAAATAAACACCGACACCCTTCGACCGGATTAGTCGCACGACCTGCTCGATTTTCTCGGTAAGCGCTTTGGGAGCATCGTTGAACAAGAGGTGCGCTTCGTCGAAGAAGAAGACCAGCTTTGGTTTGTCGGCATCGCCGATTTCGGGAAGATTCTCGAACAGTTCTGACAGCAGCCAGAGCAGGAAGGTCGAATACAGCTTAGGGCTGGACATCAGCTTGTCGGCGGCGAGAATGTTGACAATACCCCTGCCGCTATCGTCGCAGCGAATGAAATCGTCGAGTTCGAGCGCGGGTTCGCCGAAGAAATGCTCGCCGCCCTGCGACCGGAGCTGGAGCAGCGAACGCTGGATGCTGCCGACCGATTGCTTGGAAATGTTGCCGTATTCAAGCGTCAGTTCATCGGCGCGTTCACCGCAACTGACCAGCATCGCCTGCAAATCGTCGAGGTCGAGCATGAGCAGCGGGGGTTCCGCTTTATCGGCGACATGGAAAGCGATGGTCAGGACGCCTTCCTGCACCTCGTTCAGGTCCATCAACCGCGACAGCAGTAGCGGCCCCATCTCTGACACCGTGGTACGGATGGGGTGACCCTGCTCGCCGAAAAGATCCCAGAATTGCGCCGGATTGTCCTTGTAAACCCAGTCGGACTGGTCGATTTCGGCGGCGCGTGCGGTGAAAATCTCGTGCGTTTTGGTCTGCGTCGAACCAGCCATCGCCATGCCCGACAGATCGCCTTTCACATCGGCGACAAAGGTCGGAACACCGGCTGCCGAGAAACCCTCGACCAGCCCCTGCAAGGTGACGGTCTTTCCGGTACCGGTAGCGCCTGCAATCAAGCCGTGCCTGTTTGCGCGTTTGAGGTTCATATACTGTCCCTCGCCGCCGCCTTTTCCGATGAAGATGCCGTTTTCGTTATCCATGCCCGGTTCCCGTCCCGTGTGTTAAAGAGCGCCACTACGACAACAGCGCCATGCCGCCGACGTCAAGTCAAATCCTGCAAACGGTTGGCATATTGTATCAAACTCTTTTCGCCGACAGCACAGAATCGTTCGTCGCAAAGCAACACTATCCAGTTTCCATTCAGAACGGGCGGTTATAATCAGCGCTTATGGGCTTTTCAAAGAATATAGAAAATTCGGTGCATTCTGGCCCGACCGGCAGAATGACCAAAAAGCTGGGTTGGCTGATAGCTATGACCGGGGCTCTGGTTGCTTGCGCGACCGCTATTCCCCAGCCTGCGCCACGCTCGGCCCGTCCGGTAGAACGGCCCGCACCGTTGCCGCCGCGACCGGTGTCGCAACCGCCGATGCCGTCTTACGCGCAGCCGCCTGCCGGGCTGGATGATGTGATTCGTGACCAATGGCGGGCCTTTCCAGGTAAAACCGGCGTTGCGGTGATGCGAATCGATGGCGGATGGACCATTGGACAGCGCGTCGGCGAGCTGTTTCCGCAACAAAGCGTATCCAAGACGTGGGTGGCGATGACGGTGCTCGATCAGGTCGATCAAGGTCTGCTGAGGCTGGACCAGCGTGTCCGGATAACGCCGTCAGATTTGGCGGTGTTTCATCAGCCTATTCGGGATCGGGTGTTAGCGAACGGGGCAATTGAGGAAAGTCTGCTCGGTTTGCTCGAACAGGCGATTACCGCAAGCGACAACAGCGCCAATGAGGCGTTGCTGCGCACTGCGGGCGGGCCGGATGCCGTGCGTGCCTTCCTCGCCAAGCGCAAATTGGGGGCGATCCGCTTCGGTCCGGGCGAACGCGCGATGCAAAGTGCGATTGCCGGGCTAGAGTGGCGGCAGGAATATTCGGTTGGTCGCAGATTTTATTCAGCGCGCGACACATTGCCGTACGAGCGCAGAAAGGCAGCGCTTGACCGCTATCTCGCCGACCCGGTCGATGGTGCCAGCCCGGCGGCTATTGTGACGGGGTTAGCAAGGCTCGCCAAAGGCGAATTGCTGTCGCCGGCCTCCACGCAACTTTTGCTCAATATCATGAGCCGGGTCAAAAGCGGTCCGAACCGTTTGAAAGCCGGGGTGCCGCCCGAATGGCGGTTCGTTCACAAGACCGGTACCGGCCAAGAGCTGTCACCGGTGTCGACCGGCTATAACGATATCGGAATTATGACCGCGCCCGATGGCACGCGCTATGCAGTCGCGGTGATGATTTCGGATACGACGGCGTCCATTCCCGCACGCATGGCGTTCATGCAGTCTATTTCACGCGCGGTTGCCAATCACCACAGGCGTTAAGCGACCTTATTTCTGCGGCACCTGCTGCGCTTCAGCATCGAGTTTGGCAGCGGCTTCATCAAGTGCCTTGGCATCCTCGACGCTGACGCCGCCGGGGCCGGGTTCGCTATCGGCGGGCCCACACGCGGAAAGCGCAAGAAGCAGCGTGAACGGCGGCCAAGTGTTTGTGCGTTTGAACATAAAGCCTAGTTTAGCGCAATTCGCGCAAAGAAAAAGGCCGCCCTGCAGTGCAGGACAGCCCTAATCTTTTTTGCTTACGCAAAGCTTAGAAGATTACTTCTTAGCTTCTTCCGTTTTAGCAGCCATTTCACCGGCTTTTGCGTCGGCAGCAGGTGCGGCAGCCGCATCAGTTGCAGTTGCAGCAGCGTCGGTTGCAGTTGCAGCAGCGTCGGTTGCAGCGTCAGCGCCTTCAACAGCGGCATCAGCAGCAGCGTCTGCAGTTTCAGCAGTTGCGTCCGCAGCTTCGGTGGTTGCTTCTTCAGCGCCTGAGCATGCAGCCAGACCGAGCGAAGCGGCGAGAACGAGAGATACAGCAATTTTCTTCATTTTGGGAAACCCCCTAGCAAAACTTATAAAAAACCTGACAAGCAGCCTGCATTAAGCACAGAATTGCTTGCGGTTTGTCCCTCTAGCGATTTCAAATATTCATAGCAATCGGCTTTTTGCATAGATGCGGTGACCGCTGCGTGATTTGGGGTAAACTCTACTATTATGGTTGAAAACACGGCCAAATTGAGCCGATTGACATCATATAAAGAATTCTTTATATAGTTGTTTAATGGATGAACTGCTCAACATAATGCGCGCATTGGCCGACCCGACGCGGTTACGAATCGTATTATTGATCCGCCAACTCGAGCTGTCGGTGGGTGAGGTAGTGCAGATATTGGGGCAAAGCCAGCCGAGGGTTTCGCGCCATATCCGTATATTGGACGAGGCGGGTATTGCCGAGCGTCGCAAGGAAGGTGCCTGGGTGTTCTTGCGTCCAGGACCGGTATTGACGGGTGCGCTGCTGGATCCGTTATTTGCCAATAGCAACAGTAATGAAGCACGGGTCGTACAACGCGATTTGGCCAAATTGGAGCAGGTTCGCGCCGAGCGCGCCGATATGGCGGCGGATTATTTCGCCGGTCATGCAGCGGAATGGGATTCGTTGCGTTCACTACACGTCGCAGAAAGCGAGGTGGAGGCGTCAATCCTCCGGATACTGGATACCGCACCGTTGGGCCATGTTCTGGACGTTGGCACCGGCACCGGCAGGATGATCGAACTGTTTGCGGCGCAAGCAAGACGGTTTGTGGCGCTCGATAACAATACTGAAATGCTCCGGCTGGCGCGGGCTAAGCTTGCCAATATGGAGCCAGCGTCGGCGGGCAAGGTCGATATCTTGCTCGGGGACTTTAATGCGCTTCCGCTTCCTGATGGCGGCTTTGATACTATTCTGTTTCATCAGGTGCTGCATTACGCGCAGCATCCCGAACGGGTGATATCGGAGGCAGCGCGCGTGCTTGCGCCATCCGGACGGCTGATGATTGTCGATTTTGCCGCGCACGACCATGAGGAACTGCGCACCGTTCATGCCCATGCGCGACTGGGCTTTACCGATGATATGATCGAGCGCGCATTTGCGGCCAGCGATATTCATTTGGCACATCAGGCGTCGCTCGATGGCGGTCCGCTCGCGGTCAAAATCTGGCTAGGGCAAAAGCGCGGACTGGCCGCAGGCGAGCGTGCTACAACAGCAACTTCATCTCAGCTTAGGATAGTGGCATGATTCTCCCCCTCGCCCAAATGCAGGAAGCAAGCCGCGCGCTGGCGTCGCCGCTGTTTGCCGGGCTCTCCGGCGATTGTGAAATCAGCTTTGAATTCTTCCCGCCGAAAACCGAGAAGATGGAAGAGCAGCTTTGGGATTCTGTGTTAACTTTGGCACCGCTCGAACCGCGCTTCGTTTCTGTGACCTATGGTGCAGGCGGCTCGACCCGCGAACGCACGCATAATACTGTTGCACGGATCGCCCGCGAAACCGTTATTCCGGCTGCCGCACACCTCACCTGCGTAGAGGCATCGCGCGCCGAGATTGCCGAGGTCGCCAACGCCTATTGGGATGCTGGCGTGCGCCATATCGTTGCATTGCGCGGCGACCCGCCGCACGCCGGTGGCAGCTTCGAACCGCACCCTGAAGGCTATGCCAGCGCCGCTGATCTGGTCGAGGGCTTGCGCAAGCTTCATCCGTTCGAGATTTCGGTGAGTGCCTATCCAGAGACCCACCCCGAGGCAGCAACACCCGAGTCCGACATCGACAATCTGAAGCGCAAGCTCGATGCCGGGGCAAGCCGGGCGATCACGCAATTCTTTTTTGAACCCGAAACGTTTTTCCGCTTCCGCGATGCGGTGGCAGCGGCCGGGATCAAGGCGGAGATCGTGCCGGGAATAATGCCGGTTTCCAACTTTGCCAGTATCGTGCGCATATCCAATATGACCGGTACAGCAATCCCCGCCTGGATGGCGCATTTGTTTGAGGGGCTCGATGACCATCCGCCCGCGAGGCAATTGGTCGCCGCAACAATCGCTGCCGAAATGTGCCGCCGTTTATATGCGGGCGGGGTACGCGATTTCCATTTCTACACCTTGAACCGCGCGGAACTGGCTTATGCCATTTGCCATTTGTTGGGTAAACGCCCCGCTGCGGCCATCAAGGAGCAGGCGGCATGAACGGCGCGCGGGAAGCCTTTGAGGCGCGTGCGGCGCAGCAAATATTGGTGTTCGACGGCGGCTATGGCACCGCGATCCAGGCCTATAAGCTGCAGGAAGCCGATTATCGAGGAAACCTCGATCTGGCGAAGGACCAGAAGGGCAATAACGATCTGCTCTCGATCACGCGGCCAGACATTATCGGTGCCATCCATAACGCCTATCTCGATGCGGGGGCGGACATGATCGAAACCAATACCTTCAGCGCGACCCAAATCAGCATGGCCGATTATGGTTGTGAGCATCTCGTGCGCGAGCTGAACATCAAAGCAGCCAGGCTTGCCCGTAGCTGCTGTGACTCCGCCGCAGCAAAGGACGGCACGCGCCGCTTCGTCGCGGGCTCGATCGGCCCGACCAACAAGACCCTGTCGCTTTCACCTGACGTCAACGACCCCGGCTTTCGCGAGATCGATTTCGATTATCTGAAAGACGTGTACCGCGAACAATGCGACGCGCTGATCGAAGGCGGAGTCGACTTTCTGCTTATCGAAACAATATTCGATACCCTAAACGCCAAATGCGCGGCAATGGCGGCGCAAGAGGCGACCGCAGCCTGTGGCCGTGATGTGCCTTTAATGATTTCGATGACGATCACCGACATGGCTGGCCGCAATCTGTCCGGGCACACGGTTGAGGCGTTCTGGGCAGCGATCCGGCATGTGAAGCCGTTGACCATCGGGCTCAATTGCTCGTTTGGTGCGGACTTGCTGCGTCCGCATCTGGCGGCGTTGTCCAAACAGGCCGATGCGCTGGTAATGGCTTACCCCAATGCAGGGCTGCCTAATGATCTCGCCGAATATGACGAATTGCCCGAGACAACTGCGGCGTTGATAACCCAGTGGCTCGATGATGGGCTGGTCAATGTGGTTGGCGGATGTTGTGGTACGACGCCTGCGCATATTGCCGCGATTGCCAAAGCAGTGGAGGACCGCGCGCCAAGAGTCATCCCAACGCCTGAAGTTGCCACCCGGCTCGCCGGTTTGGAACAGTTTGTCATGGCGGCCTAAGCGCTTGCCCGAATAAGAAACGAAAAATTTTTCATGACCGCCAAATCCTCCGCGCGCTTTGTCAATATTGGCGAACGTACCAACGTCACCGGTTCGGCCAGGTTCAAAAAGCTGATCCTTGCTGGCGATTATGAAGCTGCGGTCGAGGTCGCGCGCGATCAGGTCGAGAATGGCGCGCAGATTATCGACATCAATATGGACGAAGGTCTGCTCGATGCCCACGAGGCGATGACGAAGTTCATCAAACGCATCGCCGCCGAACCCGACATTGCGCGCGTGCCGATAATGATCGACTCATCGAAATGGAGCGTGATCGAGGCCGGGCTGAAATGCGTTTCGGGCAAGCCCATCGTCAATTCGATCTCGATGAAGGAAGGAGTCGACCAGTTTCTTGAACATGCGCGGCTGTGCATGGCTTATGGTGCGGCCGTCGTGGTGATGGCGTTCGACGAAACCGGACAGGCCGACACCAAAGAACGCAAAGTCTCGATCTGTCAGCGGGCTTACAAGCTACTGACCGAAATTGGCTTCCCGCCAGAGGATATCATTTTCGACCCCAATGTCTTTGCGGTTGCCACGGGCATCGACGAACACCGCCGCTATGGCCTCGACTTCATCGAAGCGGTTGCCGAAATCCGCGCGACTTGCCCGCATGTGCATTTTTCGGGCGGGCTGTCGAACCTGTCGTTCAGTTTCCGCGGTAACGAGATTGTCCGCCGCGCGATGCACAGCGTGTTTCTTTTCCATGCAATCCCGCAAGGCCTCGACATGGCGATCGTCAACGCCGGGCAGCTGGATATCTACGACGACATCAACCCCGAACTGCGCGATGCCTGTGAAGATGTGATTTTTGACCGGCGCGATGATGCTACCGATAACCTGATTGCCTTGGCCGAAAAATATCGCGGCACCGATGTCGAGGTTGAGAAGGCGGAGGCCGAATGGCGCAGTTGGCCGGTGTCTAAGCGGCTTGAGCATGCGCTGGTCAAAGGCATCGACGCATATGTCGTCGATGATACCGAAGAAGCGCGGCTTTCGGTCAAGAACAGCGGCGGTCGTCCGATCCATGTCATCGAGGGGCCGTTAATGGACGGCATGAATGTCGTTGGTGACCTGTTCGGGTCGGGAAAAATGTTCTTGCCGCAGGTCGTCAAATCGGCGCGCGTTATGAAAAAAGCAGTCGCGCATCTTTTCCCATATATCGAGGCGGAAAAGGAAGAGGGGGCAAAGGGCAAGGGCCGGATCATAATGGCGACCGTCAAGGGCGACGTTCATGATATCGGCAAGAACATCGTCGGCGTCGTGCTGCAATGCAACGGCTTTGAAATCGTCGATCTGGGCGTAATGGTGCCCTGGTCGGAAATCCTGAAGGCGGCGAACGAAAATGACGCTGATATGATCGGGCTGTCCGGGCTGATTACGCCCTCACTCGACGAGATGGTGACGGTTGCCGAGGAAATGCAGAAAGCGGGCATGACAATGCCGCTGATGATCGGCGGGGCGACGACGTCGAAGACGCATACCGCGCTTCGAATCGAGCCGGTATATTCAGGTCCGGTCATCCACGTGCTCGACGCCAGCCGCGCGGTTGGCGTTGCGGGGACACTGGTCAGCGACACCATGGCGGACAAGTTCGTCGCCGACACCCGCGCGGAATACGACCATATCCGGATCGCGCGTGCGGGCAAGACCGCGAAGCCGCTGGCGACGCTGGCGGAAGCGCGGGTCAACGGTTTCGAGATCGACGAGGCGCTGAAACCCGCCGCGCCATTGCAACCGGGCGTCCATGTTTTCGACGATTGGGACTTGGCCGACCTGCGCCCGTATATCGACTGGACACCGTTCTTCCGCGCGTGGGAATTGCACGGCACTTATCCCGCGATCCTGACCGATGCGGTGGTGGGTGAAAGTGCAACCAGCCTGTTCGCCGATGCGCAAGCAATGCTCGACAAGATAATAAGCGAGAAATGGCTGCGCGCCAAAGGCGT
>JANONL010000239.1:0-2900 GCA_031420815.1 Sphingomonadales bacterium
TGCCACGCGATGATGTCGATGCCAAAAAAGAACCCGGCAACGGCTGTCAGACCAAAGATCGCCGGTTGAACGTGGCTCAGCCGAAACCCTGCTCGCCACCCCATGAGCGCCAGAAACGGCACCGCCAGCGCCAGCCGCCAAAAGCCCGTCGCTATCGGCCCGCTATCGGCAAAACGCACCAAAAGCGGCCCAAACGCTATCGCGATATTACCCGCAACCAGTGCGGCAAAAGCGAGCGACGGCGTACCCGGCTGATGTATTTTCTTTGTCGTCATAAACCCCCGTTGCAATTTGCAACGCTTATCCGCATCTTGGCTTCAAACCAAAGCCTTAATCTTGGAGATTTTATGAGCAGCAATTTATTTGAGCCGATCACCCTCGGCGCGATCAAAGCACCGAACCGTATATTGATGGCACCGCTAACGCGGGGCCGCAGCGGTGCCGGCCATGTGCCGGTATCGGAACTGAAAGCCGAATATTATGGTCAGCGAGCGGCGGCAGGCCTCCTGATTGCCGAGGCGACTGGCATTACGCAAGAGGGTTTGGGCTGGCCTTCAGCCCCCGGCATCTGGTCGCAAGAGCAAGTCGCGGCATGGAAGCCGGTGACCGACGAGGTTCATGCACGCGGCGGGCGGATCATCTTGCAGCTCTGGCATATGGGCCGCCTCGTGCACCCCGATTTCCTCGGCGGCGCGCAACCGGTATCGTCATCGGCGACCAAGGCACCGGGCTATGCCCATACCGCAGAGGGTAAGAAAGACTATGTCGAGGCGCGTGCGCTCGAAACTTCCGAAATCCCGCGCGTTATCGCTGACTATGTCCATGCCGCAAAGAACGCGGTGGCCGCCGGTTTCGACGGTGTGCAAATTCACGGTGCCAATGGCTATCTGATCGACCAGTTCCTGCGCGACAATAGCAATTTCCGCACCGACCAATATGGCGGTTCAATCGAAAATCGTATCCGGCTGCTTCGCGAGGTGCCGCAGGCAGTTGCCGTTGCGGTCGGTGCCGACCGCACCTCGGTCCGGCTGTCGCCCAATGGCGAAACGCAGGGTGCCGACGATTCAAACCCGGTCGCTTTGTTCACGGCGGCGGCGGCGGCTTTGCAGGACATCGGCATCGGCTTCCTCGAATTGCGCGAGCAAAAGACCTTTGGTACGTTCGGCACTAGCGAAGTGCCGCGCATATCTCCGGAAATCCGTAAGGTATTTACCAATCCTTTGGTTCTCAATCAGGAATATCGCCGTGATAGCGCTGACGAAGATTTGGCGTCAGGACTGGCCGATGCAATTAGCTTCGGACGCCCCTATATCTCGAACCCCGATCTGGTCGAACGGCTGCATGACAATGCGGAACTGACGCCGGATAATTTCAAGACCTGGTATTCCCCCGGACCGGAAGGCTATACCGATTATCCCGTTCTCGAAACGGTAAGCTGACATGATCGAGGCGGGGCTTGGCATATGGACTATCGCCATCCCCGCCTGCTTGCTGGCGACGCTCATGTTCGCCGAGTACAGATGGCCAAGGCGCACACTGGTGCTCGGCCGATATCCCCGCTGGCTGACCCACGCGACGTTTTTTCTGACCAACGCGGTGGTCGGCCGCTTGCTCGCCTTTGTCGTCGTGGTTGCTACCGCCGCCAACTGGGCCGCACAAAACCGATTCGGCCTGTTCAACGTCACTGCCCTGCCCTGGTGGCTGGAGGCAATCCTGGCCTTCATCATTCTCGATTTCGCGGTCTGGTTGCAGCATGTCGCGCTGCACCGCGTACCTTTTCTATGGCGAATGCACGCGGTCCACCACAGCGACCGTGATCTCGATGCGACCACGGCCCTGCGCTTTCATCCGTTCGAGCTGATCGTTTCGACTCTCTACAAATCGGCCTGGGTCGCGTTACTCGGCGTGCCGGTGCTGGTGGCGCTCGCGTTCGAGATCTGGCTCAACGCGAACGCCTTGTTCAATCACAGCAATATCCGGTTGCCGCCGCGCGCCGACCGATTGCTGCGCAATGTTCTGGTGACCCCCGACATGCATCTGGTCCACCACAGCATCATTAACGAAGATCAGCACCGCAATTATGGTTTTGCCCTGACCATCTGGGACCGGCTTTTTGGTAGCTACGCCGCTTACCAAAGCAAGCAAGCCATCGGCCTGACCAGCGCACAGGATGAGCGTCCCGGACATATTTTTTGGAGTCTGGTCCAGCCGTTTCGCAAATTTAACTGAGCGATTGACGCCGTCTGCATCACGGCGCAAATTAATTCTGGAGAATAAATGGGGAGGGGACCGTTGCGTCGGATTTCACTGGCACTGGCGGCAAGCGCCATAATGTTGATGACCTCAGGCTGTGACCGCGAAAAACGCGGCTCGGTTTTTGGCGGCAACGGTGAAACGAAACTTGTCGAGACCGCATACCCTGAAAATGTGTATTTCGGCGACACTCATTTACACACATCCAACTCGTCAGATGCCTTTGCCTTCGGCGTCCGGCTGGGTCCGGAAGAAGCATTGCGCTTTGCCAGCGGCGAAGAAGTCACTGCAACAATGGGGATGAAGGCAAGACTCGCCCGCCCGCTCGATTTCCTTGTTATCGCCGACCATTCGGACGGCTTGGCGGCGCTGAAAGCGATTCATGACGCACCGCGCTTCCTGTTGCGCGATCCGTTGCTCGAACGGTGGCATGACGAGCTGCGAAAAGGACCGGAGGCATCGGCGCAAGTCGCGACCGAGTTGATCGACCGCTTTTCACAGCGCACACTGCCCGCTGCAATGCTTGACCCCGAGGAGAATGCGGAGCGGACACTCGATACCTGGCGCGATCATACATCAATAGTCGAGCGCTATAACAAACCGGGCAAGTTTACCGCCTTCATGGGCTTTGAATATACGCTGACCCC
>JANONL010000240.1:0-2763 GCA_031420815.1 Sphingomonadales bacterium
CCAGAAACGAACTGGCCGCGACGTCCAATGTCAGCTGCTTGATCGCCGGATAGAACAGCATATCTCCGCGCCAATCTTTCAATTGATCGGCAAAAATCCGGTTCATATCCTGCGTATAAGCACGCATCGGTTCGGGCTTGAATGCGATACCAAGCGCCCGCCTGTCCACGCGGTGATGATCGAAATCCATCAGCATCAGCCCGCGCGGGAACAGCAGGTTGAGCACTGGCCCCCAGCCTTGCTCGTTGGAAAACAGCTTATCCCTGTCGAACAGCATCAGCTCGTTGGCCTCCGCTCCGACCAACGAAATCGTCGGATTGCCGAACGCATTAGTGCGGAACACCTTGCCGTAGGTGTCGACCATATGCTTGCCGTACGCAGGCGGGTCGCGCAGCACGCGGAACGTGGTACCGATAATGGGCGGGCCGTTCTCGCCGGGAATATGTGACAGATCGCCGATACCTTTACGCGGCGTCCAGTGCGGGTTGGCGGCTTCACTACTGGCAAGGGCCATCGGACATTATCCTGTCTTAATCGAGCGGTTAACCGGCTATTGCCACCAATGTCAGTAGCGCGCAAGCATTCCACATATGGCACAACCTGAACACCAGCCGACAAAGATGTTCACTTACAATTCAACCGCCAATCCATAATCTGTGAATACGGTAAAACGTGCCGCTGATTCGGTGAACCGATAATGGCCCGAATGCAGGGAATAAAGGGATGCTTGCTATGTTACGTTTCACACAAAAGTTTGGCAGCAAAGCTTTGCTGCGGGTCGCCGCGCTGACGGCGGCGGGCATTGGCCTTTCGGGCTGCGTTTATGACGTCGGTCTCGGCTATGCCAGCGATGGCTATGGCAGCGGCTATTACGACTGCGACCCCTATAGCCCGTTCGATAATTATTATGACTGCGACAATGGTTATGGCTTTTCCAACATCGGCTATGGCGGCGGCTGGTATGACAGTTATTGGTATCCGGGTTACGGATTTTACCTGTTCGACAATTATGGTCGCCGCCACAATATGCGCGACAACGACCGCCGCTATTGGGGTGAGCGTCGCCACCACTGGTACCGTGAAAATCGTGGCCGGCATCACGGCGGCGGCTACCGCGATGGGCACAACGACGGTTATCGTGACAATAATGGCTATGCTGATCCACGGCCCAGAGGCGGTAGCCAGAACACCGATGGCCAGAACACCGGTGGTCGGGGCTACGGCCGTCCGCACGCAGATGGCAACCACGATGATCGCCCGCGCGGTGACGGTCAGCGCCGCCGCGACCGGAACTGGCAGGGCGACAACGGCAACGGCGCAAACGCTGTCCCGCAACCGGCACCGGTAGCAGCACCGCAACCCGGTGGCGGCGATGGCCGTCGCGGTGATCGCGGCGGACGGCAACGGTGGAATGGAAACGACGGCCAAGGCGCTGTGCAAGTGCCTCGCCCAGACGGAGGCGGCCAAGGGCGTGGTCGCGGCTATCGCCAGCCACCGCCACCATCGGGGAATGAAGGCCAGTCGGCGGCACCCCGTCCGGCACCCGAACCAAGCGATGACAGCCCGCGTCAGCAGCGCGCGCCTCGCCAGGGCGGCGATGCGCCAGAGCGGCTACCCGATTGAGCTAAATCAAAAAATGCGACCGTGCCGGGGGCTTGGCACGGTCGCTAAACGCGCTGGACCAGTGATGCGGCGCGAATCTCAGAAACTGTCTTGCGCGAACGGTGCCCTTTTGCCCAGACGCCGGGCCTCGATTGCCTCGTCTGCCACGCGGGTCATGTAATCGAGCTGCGCAAATTGCGCCTGTCGGCGTGCCCCCGGCGTCATATTCGCCATATCGGTAACCAGTTCGCCCGGGTCACGGCCCGTAATGCCGATAACCAGCGCCAAAAATACCGCTGCGAAACCAAGCGATGTGAAAACGACGAGCGCTGCGTCCGGTGACATGATACCCTCCATTGAACCATTTGTGCACGAGGCAGATGGCTAATTCTCTGCCACTGCTCTCGGTTAGCAATAACTGGCGGATGGGGGTTAATTTGCTGGAAAAGGGCAGAGTTAAGACAAAATTCACCCTGATTGTTCGCGACCCGATGGAATTAACGCCAGTCGCCAGGCGACCCGTGAGACCGCCCAATGGGGGCAAAGCACACCAAATTGTGACCACAACAACCGCAGAAATCTGCGCAAGTTGATCGTGGTTTGATCAATTTCGGCGCGACCGTTGCCGGTGTCGGAAGATTACAAAGATTACACCCTCCACGCTCTCGACCCGTCATTTGCAGGGTGACATAGGTGACATAGGTGACGCCTATTCGCTGCTTTTGCAGCGGCTAAGGTTACAAAGATGCACATGCTACCGGCGTATTCTGTAACCTTTATCACCTTAGCGCGTGGCGGCACGGGATTGACGTTCGCTGATTGCGTGCCCGGACAGCGATAGGGCGGTTAACGATGTGGTTTGCTCACGCTGTCAGGCCAAATCCTATTTTGCAAGGCTGTTTATGCGGCTAGCAGATTTTCTATTCTCGCGAGTTCAGCACGAAACTGCGTGACCAAGTCCGCCCGTTCTGCTTCTGGCAACCAATTGACCATCTGGGGAAACACTGTCTGGTGATAACGATGTGTTCGAACATCCCAAGGCGCACTCTTTTGCGATGAACGGGCCAATTCCAGAATGCCAAGTAATTCTTGACGAATATCATCGGGATTTATTTCAATAACACCGGGCGACGTCTCACCGAGATCGAATCCAAGCTGCTT
>JANONL010000241.1:0-7715 GCA_031420815.1 Sphingomonadales bacterium
ATTATTGCTATGTTACAATCGGGCGTCCTGATAGGGACAGGATATGATAAAAACAAGTGCGGGGGCAAACACAGCCCAGACAATAAATGCTGCGGAAGCCGCCCATTTCGGTGCGCTGGCGGCGGATTGGTGGAACCCTAAAGGAAGTTCGGCGATGCTGCACAAGCTCAATCCCGTGCGGTTGGGCTTTGTGCGGGCTGCGATCGATACGCATTTTGGCGGTGATGAAGCGGCGCGCTATCCTTTGGCGAGGAAGACCGCGCTGGATGTCGGTTGCGGGGCGGGCTTGTTGTGCGAACCACTAGCGCGGATGGGTGCGGCGGTGACCGGCGTGGATGCGGCGCCGGAGAATGTCGAGGCGGCGAAGGCGCATGCAATGCAGTCCGGCCTGAACGTTGATTATCGCGCGGGCGAACTGTTCGAGCAGGGGCTGGGCAAATTCGACCTCGTGACCGCGATGGAGGTTATCGAGCATGTCACCGACGCGGCGGTGTTTGTTGCAGAACTGACGCGCCATCTGAAACCCGATGGTTTGCTCATCATGTCGACGCCGAACCGGACAGCGGCTTCGCGGCTGTTTTTGGTCGAGGCGGCAGAGCGTTTGGGCCAGGTTCCGCGCGGCACGCATGATTGGGGGCAGTTTTTGACTCCGGAGGAGTTGGGTGAGTTGTTGGCGGATGTTGGGCTTGCATTGGTGGACATGCAGGGGATTGCGTTCTCGCCGCTGAAGGGACTGCATTTAAGTAACAATATGGCGTTGAATTATATTTTGTCGGCTCGGTTCACATAATCCTCCCTAAATCGCAGATTTGGGGAGGTGGCACGATGGAGCGAAGCGGAAGCGTGACGGAGGGGCCTCTGGCGTCAAAGGCCCCTCCGTCACGCCTACGGCGCGCCACCTCCCCATCTTTTCAAGATGGAGAGGATTAAGATCTAATCATACCCCGCATCGACATATTGGTCATCGGCAAGGTCGCTAAACTTCGTAATCTTCGCTTCGAACTTCATCCGCACTTTACCTGTTGAACCGTGGCGCTGTTTGGCGACGATCAGCTCGGAAATCCCGTGTATCTGCTCCATCTTCTCACGCCATGCGGTATATGCCGTTTCATTGGATGGGTCGGGCTGCTTCGACGCTTCGTAATAATCTTCGCGGTAAACGAACCACACCATATCAGCGTCTTGCTCGATCGAACCAGACTCGCGCAAATCGGAGAGTTGCGGACGTTTGTCTTCGCGTTGCTCGACGGCACGGCTTAACTGCGACAGCGCGATCACCGGCAGGTTAAGCTCCTTAGCGAGCGTTTTCAAACCACGACTAATCTCGGAAATTTCGTTGACGCGGTTGTCATTGGCGCGGCTCGAACCTTGCAGCAGCTGGAGGTAATCGACCACGATTAGGCCAATCCCATGCCGCCGCTGCAACCGCCGCGCACGCGTGCGTAGCGCCGCGATAGTCAGCGCCGGAGTATCGTCGATGTAGAGCGGCAATTCCTGCAATTCGCGGGACGCGCGGGACAGTTCGCGGAAATCGTCGCGGCTAATTTTGCCCATACGCAGCAGTTCAGAACTAATCCCCGATTGCTCGGCAAGGATACGCGTCGCCAGCTGATCGGCGGACATTTCGAGGCTGAAGAAAGCAACGCGCGCGCCTGCGCCCTTGGCCTCTTCGATGCCGTCCTCACGGTCGCGTATCCACCGTCGCGCCGCGTTAAAAGCAATGTTGGTGGCAAGCGACGTTTTGCCCATACCCGGACGACCAGCCAAGATCACAAGGTCGCTGTTGTGCAACCCACCGCATTTCGAATTGATACTATCGAGCCCCGTCGTCACTCCCGACAAATGTCCGCCGGAATTCAGCGCCTTCTCGACATTCTTGATTGCTTCGGTCGACGCCATCAAGAAGCTCTTCATCGAGCCGGTTTCGCCTTCGCCTTCGGCGACTTTGTACAGCGCGCTTTCGGCGGCTTCGATCTGGCCCTTGGGGTCAACACTCTCGCTGGTGTCGAGCGCATTATCAACCAAGGTTCGTCCAACTGTCACCAGTTCGCGCAACAACGCCAGATCATAAATCTGCTGGGCAAAGTCACGCGCGCCGATGAGGCCCGCACCGTCAGCGGTCAGTTTCACCAGATAGCCCGGCCCGCCAAGCTCACGCATCGATTCGTCGGCTTCGAAAAACGGTTTCAGCGTGACCGGCGTGACGAGCATATTGCGGTCGATCAGGCGGAGAATCTGCTCATACACCCGGCCGTGTAGCGGCTCAAAAAAATGGTCGGGCTGCAACTTGATCGAGACATCCTCGATAATCCGGTTATCGATCATTATAGCACCCAAAAACGCCGCCTCCGCCTCGATATTGCGGGGCAAGCGTTGGGGTTCAGCCTCGTTGGCGGCTGCTAATCTGATCGGTTCGGCCATGGCTCCCTATCCTTTAGCACACGCGCCTATGCAAGGGGGCGCAAAAAGAAGTTGGGGGACAGGCCTGTGGACAAAAATTCGTGTCGGCACTTGCCCCAAAAATATCTCTAGCTAACACAAGTTTATGTCTGACCCGCGCATCACCAAAGTCGAACTCGACGAGGCGACGATCCTACGGCGCAACGCCGATATCGAGCAAGAACGACGCGTGGCGATTTTCGATCTGATCGAGGATAATGTTTTCAAACCGTTGCGCGATTTCGGCGATGGCTATGCCGGACCCTATCATTTGAAGATCAGCGTTCAAGAGGGGCGGTTGATCCTGGATATTCGCCGCAGCGATGACAGCGCGTTCGAAACGCTTGTCCTTGGGCTCGGCCGGTTCCGCCGGATCGTGAAAGACTATTTCGCAATCTGTGACAGTTACTATCAGGCGATCCGCATGGCCAGCGCCGCCGAGATTGAAACCATCGATATGGCCCGACGCGGCGTGCACAACGAGGCAGCTGAACTGCTCATGGAACGGCTCGAAGGCAAAGTCGAAGTCGATTTCGCCACCGCTCGTCGTCTGTTCACGCTGATTTGCGTGCTGCACATCAAAGCGTAAAGAGACGCGGGGCAATTTTCTGATTCGGGAGCATAAGGGTCGTATGGCTGGGGGACGAAGCCGATATTTCCGCTGGGGGGCGATTGCGCTAGCACTATCGCTGGGGATCTATGTGCTCTGGAACTATGCCGCAGGCTGGGCACCGTCGCGCGACGAATATAGCGTGCAGGGTGTTGTCGTCGGCGAAGCCAATGGCAAACCCAAATGGGCCAAATTAGGCGCCACGGGGGTCGATTTTGCTTATATAACTGCCAGCGAAGGCGCACGCGGACGCGATAGCCAGTTCGAAGCCAATCTGGAAGGCGTGCAACAAGCAGGTATTCGCTACGGCGCGCTCCATCATTTCGACATTTGCCGGTTGGCTTCAGACCAGGCCACGTTGTTTATGACTACGGTGCCGCGCAGCGAGCAAGCCTTGCCGCCCGCCGTTCAACTCGATTTTTCCGATACTTGCAAAGGCCGCCCGAACCGCGCGCTTATTTTGTCGGAACTCGCGACCTTCCTCAACCAGATCGAGGTGCATAGCGGCACGCCCGCGATCTTGCTACTCACCAAGGACTTTGAGAAGGAATATAACGTGAGCAGCGCTATCGACCGTACCGTCTGGCTGGAAGGAAACTGGTTCCCACCTGATTATTCGGCGCGCCCATGGGTGATGTGGACAGCAAATACCGCGCGCCGTGTTGACGGCTTGGAAGGTCCGGTTCGCTGGGCAGTGGTGCGCAAATGAGCGACGCGCTAGTCAATGCCGCGATTGGCCGTTTGATCGATGCGGCCAAAAATGCGGCCAAAAACGCCTACGCGCCATACTCGGCGTTTCACGTCGGCGCTGCATTACAACTGGATACCGGCCATATTGTTACGGCTGCCAATTTCGAGAATGCAAGTTATGGTCTGTCGCTATGTGCCGAAACTGTGGCGATTGCGAAGGCGGCCAGCGACGGACAGCTTTCGAACATTACCGCGATAGCGATTGCAGGTGGTCCTGCTAAAATCGATATGAGTGCTGATCTAGGTCACGATCCCGTTACGCCATGCGGGCGCTGCAGACAAATCATCAAAGAAGTTGCAGACCTGACCGAAACCGATATCCCAATTTATTGCGCCCACAAAAAGGGCTATGTCACATATCGCCTGTCAGAGCTTCTGCCGCATGCCTTCGGCCCGGCCAATCTGGAATAGAAAGAAAATATGTCCATCCTTTCCGACATCTGGATCCGCGAACAAGCCAAGGCCCACGCCATGATTGAACCCTTTGTCGAGGCGCAGCGCCGCGACGGATGCATCAGCTATGGCCTGTCATCTTATGGCTATGACGCCCGCGTCGCCGACGAGTTCAAGATTTTTACCAACGTCGACAGCTCGGTGGTCGACCCCAAAGAGTTCGACCCGAAAAGCTTTGTCGACCGCAAGACCGACGTTTGTATCATCCCGCCCAACAGCTTTGCTTTGGCACGCACGGTCGAGTATTTCCGCGTGCCGCGCGATGTGCTGGTCATCTGCCTTGGCAAATCGACCTATGCACGCTGCGGAATCATTGTGAATGTGACGCCGCTCGAGCCAGGTTGGGAAGGCCATGTGACGCTTGAGTTTTCAAACACCACGCCGCTGCCGGCAAAAATTTACGCCAACGAGGGCGCTTGCCAATTTCTCTTTCTTAAAGGCAATGAACCATGCGAGACCAGCTACGCCGACCGCGCGGGCAAGTATATGGGCCAAACGGGGGTGACATTGCCGAAGCTCTGAGCGCGAAATACGTGGACAAGCCAGGTTCGTCATGCTGAACTTGTTTCAGCATATTAATTCTGCAGCGTTAAACTAGAACCCCCGAAGCGCAGTCGCCGAAGGTGAAACACGTTCAGGGTGACAGGCTTGAGGAGAAGCATAATGTTTTCAGGGTTATTTGCGGTTGTTGGCCGGATCATGCTGGCGCTGATCTTCATCGTATCGGGCACCATGAAGCTCAGCGATATCAGTGGCACCGGCACTTATATGGCGAGTGTCGGCTTACCCGCCAATCTGGCACTGCCCGCCGCGTTGTTTGAACTCGTCGGTGGCATCATGATCGCGCTCGGTATATTCACGCGGCTAACCGCTTTTGTCTTTGCCGGTTTCTGCCTGCTGACCGCATTGCTGTTTCACGGCGAGACCGCTGATCCGATGCAGGCGACCGCTGCCCTTAAGAATATTGCCATCGCAGGCGGCTTCCTCTGCCTGTTCGCATATGACCAGAAAAGCTGGAGTTTCGATTCCTATCGCCAGCGCCGCAGAAACGAAGAAACGGTACGCCGGTCATCGACCAGCGATCATCCTGGAACGGGAGCAGGTTAAGACCTATGAAAAATGTACGCGAGTTCGACATTATTGTTTATGGCGCGACGGGTTATACCGGTCGTCTCGTCGCCGAATATATGGCAAAACGCGCAGGTGCGCCAAAATGGGCGATGGCAGGGCGCAGTTTGGCCAAGCTGGAGGAAGTGCGTAAACTTATCGGCGCGCCTGCCGACACGCCATTAGTCGTTGCCGACGCATCGGACTCCGCCTCGCTCAATGCAATGGCAAAGCGGACCAAAGTCGTGCTGACCACAGTCGGGCCGTATCAGCTTTACGGTAACGAACTGCTTTCGGCCTGCGTCGCCAACGGCACCGATTACACCGACCTGTGCGGCGAACCAGCATGGATGCGGCAGAAAATCGATGCGCATGATGCAGCGGCCAAGGCTTCGGGTGCACGGATTGTGTTTTCCGCCGGGTTCGATTCAATCCCGTTCGACCTCGGCGTATTAATGCTCGAAAAGCATTGCGTGGAAACTTTCGGCGCACCTGCGCCGCGAATCAAAGGCCGCGTTCGCGCGATGAAAGGTACATTCTCGGGCGGCACTGCTGCTAGTTTGAAGGCTACAATGGCAGCGGCCGCCAAAGACCCTGCCGTCATCGGCTATTTGGTCAATCCGTTTTCGCTTTCGGGCGATTTTGCTGGTCCGCCTCAGCCGCCCGGCAACAAGCCCGAATATGACGAAAGCCTTGGCAGTTGGGCGACCAACTTCGTCATGGCACCAATCAACACCAAAAACGTTCACCGAACCAATGCGTTACTGGGTCACCAATATGGCGCAGATTTTGTCTATGACGAAATGATGCTAACCGGCCCCGGCGAACAGGGCGAGGCGATGGCCAAGCATGTCGCATCGACCCCGATGATGGGCGGTGCGGATGACCCCAAGCCTGGTGAGGGCCCAACCAAGGAAGAGCGCGAAACGGGTTTCTATGACGTGCTGTTCGTCGCCGAATATCCTGACGGTCGCCGCGCAATGTTGAGCGTCAAGGGCGACAAAGACCCCGGCTATGGATCGACATCGAAGATGATCAGCGAAACCGCGATTGCCCTGTGTGAAATCGACGGACCGGGCGGGGTTACGACGCCGGGTGCAGCTTTGGGGGAAAAGCTGGTCGAGCGGTTGCAAGCGAACGCAGGACTGACATTCGCGCTCGAGGGATAGCGCTTCCCTAGCGTGCACCCTGCGCCTATATCGCGCGAGCTATGTTAGGTCGCCTGTTCAAAAAAGCTGTTCCCCAGCGTCCGCTCGATACTGCGCGGGTGCCGGATGGTATGCGCGTTTACGCCATTGGCGATATTCACGGGCGTAATGATTTGCTCCAGCAACTGCTCGTGCAGATCGACGCCGACGACGCGGCGCGCGGAGCAGCAGAGACCCATATCATCTTCCTCGGCGACCTGATGGACCGCGGGCCGGACAGCGCGGGCGTTATCGACACGGCGATGGCGCTGCGCGACTCAGTCCGCAAGGTGCGCTTCCTAATGGGGAACCACGAAGAGGTCTTCGTCAGCGCCTGCCGTAAGCACGACGCAAAGACCACGCGCTTCTTCCTACGCATCGGCGGCGAGGCAACGGTGCTGTCCTATCCGATAACACGTGCCGAATATATCACGCTCGATATGGACGAGCTGAGCGAACGGCTTAAAACGCTGGTGCCGCCCGATCATCTGGACTTCATCGACAGTTTTGAGGACCAGATCGTCATCGGCGATTATGTCTTTGTCCATGCCGGCATCCGCCCCGGCGTAGCTTTGGTGGAGCAAAAGCCCAGCGACCTGCGCTGGATCCGCGAAGAATTTGTCGACCAGCGCGGCGATCTCGAAAAAGTCGTGGTCTACGGCCACACGATCTATGACGAAGTCGAAGAGCGCGGGTCGCGGATTGGCATTGATACCGGTGCTTATGCTTCGGACAAACTGACCGCGCTGGCACTCGAAGGCGGCGAACGCTGGTATTTGCAAACCTGATGCGTTAGCCAATGGGGTATGAAAAATCTGCCCCTGCTCGCCAGCGCCTTCGCGCTTTTGCTCGCCGCCCCCACATCTGCAAAGTCAGGCGAGCCGGACCCTGCCAAGCTTAAACAATATGTCGAGAAGCTTGTCAGCTTTGGCACGCGGCATACGCTGAGTTCCGCCGATGATCCCAAACGAGGAATTGGTGCAGCACGGCGCTGGGCGAAATCAGAATTCGAGGCGATGTCTAAGGCATGCAAGAATTGCCTGACTATCGAAATGCTTGAACAGCAAATGTCCGGCCCGCGCGTTCCAAATGGTGTGAATATTGTTGACGTCCTCGCGATCAAGCCGGGCAGGATGGGCTGGGATCATGTCATCATCATCGCCGGACAT
>JANONL010000242.1:0-3074 GCA_031420815.1 Sphingomonadales bacterium
GTCCATCAGGCGGATTTCACCCTTGTTGCCGCCAAAGAGCGGCGGATTGATCTGGCCATCGAATTTGAACGTAAATTTTTCGTTGGCCTTCAATGGCCCATAGCTGAACCAGTATCGTCCGCCTTCGGAACTTTCTGCTGCCGGTCCGGGGATCATGCTGTTGATCGTCAGGTCGTGCCAATATTCGGAGGAAACCGCCAGACCGAGGTCGGAAAATGGACGCCGTGTTTCGATGACGCCGCGCATTTCGAAAAACATGCCGTTACGGATACGCTCTGGAAATTGCAGCGTTATCTTTGCCGAGGGAGTTGTTATAACCCGCGTTGGATGCGGTTGCCCGCCGAATGCGCCGGCAAACGCCGCAACCAGTAACAAGCCAAGCGCCAGAAGCGCCAACGGATTGGCGTGACGGTGCCATCCTTTCGCCGTGATATAATCTGCCTTTATCCCTTGCGGTAGCGGCAAAGGCGTCGCTTTCCTGACCACTTAAATTTGCTTGTCCGGATCGCCCGCATGATCATATTTGAGTTCGAGATAGCGCCCGCGCGTCGCCAGCTTGTCGAGCTCACCGCGTGAAATCTGACCGGTCATGGTTTCGATTTCGCGGTCGATGAGTTTCAGACCGTCCACCAGTTGCTGCTCGGGGGTTTTGCCGCCATGTTCCTTGCGCTTCAGCGTTTCGGGGATACGTTTGTAGCCGTTGATGAGCTCTGGCAGATGTTCACCCACCAACTTGCGCACTTCTCGTGCGGCGGGGTCGTTGTCATCGAGAGCCTGCAATTGCGGTGCGAGCTGGTCAAGCCTGAGCCCGATATCCTGCATCAGGTTGATTGCGGGGGCCGGGAGCGCGGGTCGCTGCGACTCCAGCCACATCTCGGTCTTGCCGGCCAGCGTCGCCAGATCGGTTTGCCGCAGACTCTCGGTCGTCGGCATCGGCATTTTGGGATAACGCAGCAGCGCATAAGCGGCGGCGGCCCCGGCCAAAACCGTTATCATGACGCCGGAAAAGCCGATGCCGTTGATGACCGTGCCGACGATGCCAGCGCCGATCAGCACTGCGCCGACCGCCATCGCTGCCCTGCTGATCTTCCCCCACAGATATGCGCGGCGCATCGCCTGCGATTTCATGCCGATGGGTGCCATCCGGACATTGCGTAGAGACCGCGCTGCTGCGGTCAGGGTTTCATCGGATTGGGAGGCGATGTTCATTGAATTACTCGCTTGTCATTCCCGCGAAGGCGGGGATCCATGGTCGGCCCGTGCAGCCCACATCGACGAGCGTTATGCAAACTTCCATGTCAGGCCATGGATTCCTGCCTTCGCGGGAATGACAAGGACAGGTTAGCATCGGGTCATCCCTCCAGCGCCGACAGCAAACCGCTGTCCTGTGTCGATTGCAACGCCTGCGACTGGCCTTCGGCGCGGGCGATATAGCCTTTCGACTTCTCGACCTCTTTTTCCAGCGCGACCGACGTTTGCTTCATGCTGTCGAGTGCCTTCAACTTGAAGGTATCGATAGCGTCCATCGTATCATAGATGTTCTGGAACGCACGGCTGAGCGTTTCGAGCGGGATGGTTGCGCCCGCCGCCTGTTCGTGAATCCGTGCGGTATTGTCGCGCAGCAATGCGCCGGTGCTGTCGATGATACCCGCCGTGGTGGTGTTGAGCGCTGTTATCTGGTCGAGCACAAGTCGCTGGTTGGTCATCGCTTGCGCGACTGTCACCGCCGTACGCAACGCGCCGACCGTGGTGGTCGACGCCCGGTCGACACCCTTTACCAGCTCGACATTGTTCTTTTTTACCAGATCGAGTGCCAGATAGCCCTGCACCGTCACCGCCATTTGTGTCAGCAAATCCTGCGTGCGTTGGCGCACATAGAACAGCGCGCTTTCCTTGATCGCTTTCGATTTGGCCGGATCGGACAATTCGAGTTCGACCGCCTTTTCCTCAAGCTTTGCGTCGAGTTGCTTCGACATCACGATCATCTGTTCGAGCCTGCCCATCGCCGCCCACAAATTCTGCCGTTCGACATCAATCGACGCATTGTCCATCAGCAGTTCGTCTTTGCCGTTGCCCAACCGGGCCAAAATCGAGCTGATATGCGTTTGCGCGCTTTGGTAACTGTCGAAATAATTGCGCAGCTTGTTGCCAAACGGGATGATGCCGAACAGTTTTTTCCTGGTGGTGAGATTGCCACGTTTCGACGGGTCGAGGTCTTCCACCGTCCGCCGCAACTCGGCGAGGTCAGCACCGACGCCGGACTTGTCATCCATCTGGCGGATTGGGCGGTCGAGAAAACGGTTGGACTGACCAGCCGCATCCATGATTTCCTTGCGACCCATATTGGTCAGTTGGTCAACGCGTTTGCCGAATTCGGGACTGTTCACGTCCTGCGCGATCAGGTCGGAAATATACGCCTCGACACGTTCTTCGAGCTTGGTTTTCTGCTCATCGGTTACCGGCACTAGTCCCATCGCTTGCGTTGGCGTGACCACCGGCACCGGATCGGGCGGGGTCAGCTTCAAATCCCCCACACTGCTAACGGCGGTTTCGGTGATAGTTTCGGTCGACATGGCTTCTGTCCCTCTGCCCTTGATTTCACATAACAGATGGAACGGGCTTATGCCGATTTCAAGCAATTCCGTCCCCAGCTGTATTATTTTATTAAGACACTAACTCGCAGAAACCTTCAAAGCGGCTTCGACCAGCGGCGATAATCCTTCGACAACATGCGCGACGCCCTTGGCATTGGGATGGATGCCGTCGGGCAGCATCAGCGCCTTGTCGGTGACCACGCCATCAAGGAAAAATGGGTATAAGGACGTATTAAATTGCCTGGCCAGTTGCGGGAATATCGCGTTGAAAGCGCCCGAATAGTCAGCGCCCATGTTGGGCGAGGCGAGCATACCGGTTAGAATAACCGGGATATCCCGCTTCTTCAGTTCATTCATCATCGCGGTCAAATTGTCGCGCGTTTCGGCGGGCCTGGTACCTCGCAACATATCGTTGCCGCCAAGCCCGAGCACGAGCAGGTCGGGCTTTCGTTCCAGATTGTCGAGTACGAAACCCAGCCG
>JANONL010000243.1:0-3290 GCA_031420815.1 Sphingomonadales bacterium
GCCGAAAAGCCTTCAAGCGTCGTTTTGTCGAACGCAATGCGGTTGGCAGTGACCGTGTAAGCGATGACGGGTTCGGCAAAACTGCCGTCCACAAGCATTTTGCCCGCGACATTCTGCCCGCTGACATTGGTTGCGAGCAACGACGGTCGCAGTAGCCGGATATCGAGCGCCAGATCGTCGAAGCCGCCTTCGGCCATATCGATAACGCCGTCGGCGGTCACTGTCATGGCTGCGGACGCGATGCTGCCTTCGATGTCAGCGCGGCGGTCGGCAAAGGTCGCGGCGAGATCGATCGCGGTGCTCGGCGCAAACGCATCGCGGACCATGCCTTTGGGCAGCACGAGCGCCGGTTGCACGCTGCCTTTTGCGGTAAACCGCCCGTCCAGTGCCGTCAGCGCCACATCGGCAACTGTTTTGTCGCCGCTCTGCGCCTTAAAAAAGCCCGTCCACCGCTTCCAGTCACCCTTGCCGTCGAGGGTTGCGCTGACGGGCACTGTGCTGCCCATCAGTCCCGCCATCAATCCATCGGCAGGCGCTTCGAGCTTCAGCGCTACGTCGAAGCGGTTATTGTCCGGCACAGCGTCGAGTTTCAGAACCAGCCGGTCGCCCTCCAGCGTGCCGCCGGTCGCGGTCACCACCGCCCGGCGGTCGGCAATCTTCACCTTGCCTTCGAGGCTCGCGACTTGACGTTTTCCGGTGATACCTTCGGCAAACACGATGCGGTCGATTTTCAGCCGATCGATGTCGATATCGATATCCGGAAGCAGCGGCTCTCCGGTATCTGGCACGACCTTGAACAACGGGGTCCGCGATACGCTCATTGCAGACGCAGTCAGCGCGTCGATATCCACCGCACCGCCAAAATATGCGAGCGGACTCCAGTCAAGGTTCACTAACGGCAATCGAGCAAACTCACCTTTGGTATCGAGGACTTGCACATCATGGAGAACGACACCGCCATAAATCGATCCTTCGATCCTGCCGACTTTGAATCGCAAACCGTTTTCTAGTTCGAAACTTGCGATCTGCCGCGCGAGAAAGGCATGGCCGCTTTTGCTATCTAGCCAGACATAGCCGCCGACTACCACCGCCAACAAAAGAGCAACAAGCGCCGCCAGCCCAATGAATATCCGCCGCATGACCATTAAAATGCCTGCCCGATGGAGACATAAACCGTAATCCGCGAATCCCCCGGCTGGCGGTTGAGCGGTGTTGCCAGGTCGAGTCTGATCGGTCCGAAGTTGGTATAGAAACGCCCACCGATGCCCGCACCGAAACTCAGGTCATCGAATTTCGGGATGCTGCTTTCATATACCTGTCCGGCATCGACAAAGCCGACAATGCCGAAATTGCCGAAGCGGTAGCGCAGCTCGACCGCTGCCTCGCTGACGCTGCGCCCGCCTACGGGATCGTTATTCGGATCGCGGGGGCCGAGCTTCTGATAACCGTAACCGCGCACCGACCCGCCGCCGCCGCCATAATAACGCCGCGAGGGCGCCAGATTGCTGCGTTCGATACCAGCAATCGAGCCAAGGCGGACGCGGCCTGCTACTATCATGCTGTCGTTGACCGAATAATATGTGCTGCCGTCGAGCAACACGCGCGCATAAAATTGTTTACCCGAACCCAAAGAAGCCTCGGGAGACACGCGCAGATTCAGGCGAAAGCCCTTTGTCGGGTTCAGGAGATCGTCCGAGGTGTCGAAGCCGACTTGTCCGGGCAAGGCCAATACCGAATAAACTTGCCGCTCGCGCATGCCAGCGGTGAAATCAAAGGCGTCCTCCGACGTACCCAACAATTCAAAGCCATAAGCGTATGTGAATTTCTTCTGCCAGATCGGCGTCGAAATATACGAGATTGCACCCGCCAGTTTGCCGGTGAACGCCTCGAACGCGTCGTAATTGCTGTGGATAGCCGTCAAGGAAAGGTCGACATTGCGGTCGCGCCGACCGGCATTCGCCCGGCTGAACGTGACGCCCGCCGATTGCTCCTGCGTCCCCAGAACCCCTGCGACCGACAGCGCACCCTCGGGCGGGAACAGGTTGCGGTGGGTCCAGCTCGCCTCTGCCCGGAAACCCTGCCCTGTGCCGTAACCCGCGCTTGCCGCCAATGTGCGCGGCGGCCCTGCCTCCTGCCGCACCAGCAGGTCGGCGTAAGGCATACCGTCGGGTGCAACTTCGGCGGACTTCACCGGCTCGACCGACACCGTCGACAGCAAGCCCGTCGCCACCAAAGCCGCGCGCAAATCATCGACCTTGCGGCTGTCATACAACTCGCCTTGTTTGAAGCGGCGCATGATACCGATATGTTCGGAATCAAACACAGGCGTGCCTTCGGTCAGCAGCCCGCCGAAATAACTGCGCGCGCCGGTTTCGATCGGTAACGAATAATCGCCAATGCCGGTTTCGCCGTCGAGCAATATGTCGCGCTGGCCCACGGTCGCAAACGGATACCCATTTTGCGGCAAAACCACCGCGATGTTTGCTTCCGAAGCCAATATGATATCGGCGACAATCGGATCGCCCGTTTTTGGCACGAAGTTCCTGGTAATCAGATCGGAGGGTTCGACCACAGATGCGGGAAATGCGATCTCGCCCAAATAATACCGCCGACCCGCGCTAACGGTTAGGACTACCGTCGATGGCTCGTCGGGAACGGTTGCCACCTCCGCCGATATGTTGACCGTCGCATCGTAAAAGCCCTGGCCATTCAGTATGTCGAGCAGCAGTTTCTGATCCTCACGCGCACGGGAGGCTACCGTTGCCCGGTTTTCGGCGCGGCGGTCGCCCTGACCCAATACCGATAAGTCGTAAAAACGCCTACGTACCGCGCGATACGCCTCGGCGTCAGGATTTTCTGTACCCGGTGCCGGATCGTCCAGCCCAACGAGCCGCAAACGGTAGCGCACGCGCGTGCTGGCGTCGTCATCGTCCGCCTGTGTTGGCGCGGGCGGCGGCTCGGCGTCGAAACTGTCGATTGGCGGCAGCGGATCGTCGAGTAATCGATCGGTTACCGGCGGATCGGCAAGCGCTTCCACCACATCGCCGTCCTGCAACGCAGGGATTGCGTTTTGCTCACCCGCAGCGGCCCGTTGCTGAGCCTCATCGACATCTTGCTGTTTCTGCCATTGTTCGACGCTCTCCATCGGCGCTTCGTCGAGGCGTGGCACCGCTTCTTCAAATTCCTGATCGGTAATTATCGGTACGCGCGGATCGGCAGGAGGTGGGGGCGACGCAGATACACCAGGCGCAGCAGCACCCTGCGCAAATGCGCTGACCGGTTTTATTATC
>JANONL010000244.1:0-3480 GCA_031420815.1 Sphingomonadales bacterium
CGGCAAAGCATTACGGCGTTGCCGCATTGCGTGATTTGACGCTCGGTAGTCTGGAGCGGAACAAAGCCGAGTTGGACGATATCAGCTACCGACGGGCGCGGCATATCGTCAGCGAAAACGAACGCACGCTGAACGCGGCAGAGGCGCTGGAAAATGGCGATCTCAAGACGTTGGGCGCTCTGATGGCGCAGTCACACCGCTCGATGCGCGACGATTTCGAAATTACCGTTCCCGCCGTTGACCGGCTGGCTGAAATCATGGCCGCGCCACTTTCCGGCGAAGGCGGGGCGCGAATGACGGGCGGCGGCTTCGGCGGTTGCTGCGTCGCGGTTGTGCCTGATGAAAAGGTAAACGCCGTCGTCAAAGCTACCACTACGAACTACCGCGATCCCAATGGCAAACCTCCCGACGTATTTGTCTGTCGGGCGACAGCGGGCGCCGACGTTTTGTAGCTTTTTTCCGGCAAAGTGAGTAAGACTAACCATCATCAAGTCAGCGTAATCGGAGGTCTCAGGCGTTGAAGCATTGCGGCCCGCGATGCCAGCGTTGAACTACGGTCGCCTGGCCCCCGATTGATAGACCATTTGCTGGTCGCACTTAGGCAAGGGTTGTGACTCGCAAGCTTATGGGCGATGACGAAACGAAGACTCAAATATTACAATTTTCCAAGCGTGATTGCCGCAAAATCGTAACATTGTCGTGGCACCGCGCTCCAATGCGTTGAGAAGGATGATAGTTGTGAAGTCCGCCCGAAGTGCAAGTACAAGTGACAATGCAAAAAATGTGGCGTCTTCCCGGTATTTTAATCGCGAACTATCTTGGCTAAAATTCAACCAGCGAGTGCTGGAGGAAGCCGCCAATCCTGCCCATCCTTTGTTGGAGCGGCTGCGTTTCCTGTCGATATCGGGCAACAATCTCGACGAGTTTTTTATGGTCCGGGTGGCAGGTTTGCGTGGCCAGCAACTTCGCAAGATCGAAGAACTTTCAATGGACGGTCGCACGCCGTCCGAACAATTATTAGCAACCGTAGTCGCAGCGGACGAGCTGATGGCGCTGCAGCAGAAGCTGTGGAAAATACTGAAGCGCGCTTTAAAAGCAGAAGGCATCAAGGTCATCGAGCCATCAGCGATAGGCAAAGAAGCTTTGAAGGCGGTCGAAAAGCATTTCCGCGAACAGATCTTTCCCGTGCTGACGCCGCAAGCACTGGACCCGGCGCACCCCTTTCCGTTCATTCCAAATCAGGGCATCAGCCTGATTTTCGATATGCGTCGCCGTGACGACGGTGAAGTGGTGCGGCAATTGGTGATGATCCCGGCATCGCTGCCGCGCTTTGTGAAGGTGCCGGGAAAGGACAGCCGATTTGTCACGCTCGAGTCGCTCATCAAGCGCTTCGTCGGGCAGATGTTTCCCGATTATCTGCTGGTTGCGGCAGGCGCATTCAGGGTTATTCGTGACAGCGATATTGAGGTCGAGGAAGAAGCAGAAGATCTTGTCCGCTATTTCCGCAGTGCGATCAAGCGGCGAAGGCGCGGCAAGATAATCCGGTTGAAGCTGGAAAAGGGGTTACCGGACGAACTGGCAACGCTTATCCGCAACGAGCTGGGCGCTGGGCGATCGATTGTAGCAGAAACTGTAGGCTTTCTGGGCATCGGTGACTTGGCACAACTGATTGAAGAAGATCGTCCCACTTTGAAATTCCCGCCATACTCCCCCCGCTTTCCCGAACGCATATTGGAGCATGACGGCGACTGCTTTGCCGCGATCCGGCAAAAAGACATTGTCATCCACCATCCTTATGAAAGCTTCGATGTCGTTCTGGCCTTTTTACAACAAGCGGCACTCGACCCAGATGTTGTTGCAATCAAGCAAACACTGTACCGTGCGGGCAAACAGTCGGCTGTCATCCGCGCGCTGTGTGAGGCCGCAGAGGCGGGCAAGTCGGTGACCGCCATCGTCGAACTAAAGGCACGGTTCGACGAAGAGCAAAATCTCCACTGGGCGTCGCAGCTCGAAAATTCAGGCGTGCAAGTGGTCTACGGCTTTGTCGATATGAAGACCCACGCGAAAATTTCACTGGTGGTCCGGCGCGAGGCAGACGGCTTTCGAACGTATTGCCACCTCGGCACAGGAAACTATCATCCGGTAACTGCCAAAGTTTACACCGACCTCAGCTTTTTTACTGCTGACCCGCGGGTTGGTAATGACGCAGGGCAAATATTCAATTATATCACCGGCTATATCCCACCCACTGACTTGCAATTGCTGACGATGAGCCCGCTTGGGCTGCGCGAGAAAATTCTTTCAATGGTCGACGAAGAAATCGCGCATGTCGCGGCGGGGCGATCGGGCGCGATCTGGGCGAAACTCAATTCACTGGTCGATCAGGCGGTAATCGACAAATTATATCAAGCAAGCGAGGCTGGCGTAGAAATCGACCTTATCGTGCGCGGAGTTTGCTGCTTGCGGCCCGGCGTAAAGGGCATGTCATCGCGGATCAGGGTAAAGTCGGTTATCGGTCGTTTCCTTGAACATAGTCGGATATGGGCGTTCGGTAACGGAGCCGATTTGCCTAACCCGGACGCGCGGGTGTTTATCTCGTCCGCTGACTGGATGTCGCGCAACTTCGACCGACGCGTCGAATATATGCTGCCGATCAAAAATCCGACCGTGCATGACCAAATTCTCGATCAGGTTATGGTTGCAAACCTGCTGGACAATCAGCAAAGCTGGATGCTGCGGCCCGATGGCCGATACGAAAGGGTAAAGGCTGGCGATATGCCGTTCAATCTGCACCATTATTTCATGACCAACGCTTCGCTGTCCGGTCGCGGCGATGCATTGGCCGATGAAAACAAGGTGCCGACGCTTAGCCTCGTCCGGCGGAGATGAAGCCGGTTAGGCAGGCCGTTATCGATATCGGTTCGAATACTATCCGGCTGGTCGTGTATGCAGGCCTGCCTCGCGCGCCGATGCCGATTTACAATGAGAAGAGCCGCGTCGCGCTAGGTGCTTGCCTTGCTGATGACGGCATAATCGATGATGCGACGATGGCGGATGCGTTGGCCGCGTTAGCGCGGTACGAAACGCTCGCACGATCAATGAAAGTGGATACTCTTCGTGTCGTGGCAACTGCGGCTACGCGCGAGGCGAAAAACGGCCAGAAGCTGGTTCAGAGTGCTGCCGAACTCGGAATCAGGGTTGATGTCCTGGACGGCGATACCGAGGCGACGGCGGCAGGGCTGGGTGTACTGAGCGATAACCCGCATGCCAACGGCTATGTCGGCGATCTTGGCGGCGGTAGTCTGGAACTCATCCGTATTGCAGACGGCAAGCTCGGTGACAGGTTGTCGCTGCCGCTCGGTACATTGCGACACAAGATACTGAAGGGCAAAAGCCCCAAGCAAATTGCGCAGATGATCCTGCAGGACATCGAAGCAATTCGCGGCGAGAACGGGTTCGCTATCGAGAAAGGTCTACCTT
>JANONL010000245.1:0-2671 GCA_031420815.1 Sphingomonadales bacterium
CCAGAAACCGACTGCCCGATGCTACTCCGAACGTCGGCGTCATTGAGCGACCCCCTGTTATCGCCCACTGAAAACTGGATCGTTGCCTTGGGCGACAGCGCCCTTTGCACCTGAAACCCCATTTGCGCCCCAAACGTATTAACCGAGCCATGCTCTTCCAAAACCAGTGAGCGGTTGATCGTCGGCAGGTTGCCCGACGACAGATTATCGTCGCGCGAAAGGATATGCGTGTTATGCCCGAACAGCAGCCGGAACTTGGCGGGATCATCGGCGTGCTGGAGCGAGACAAACAGATTTTCCAAATTGCGGCGGAACGGGCCGTTTCGCAAAAAATCGCTGTTGGTCAGATCGACCTCATAGACGAATGCAGGGCGCAGATGCGGCGTGATACGCGGCAGATCGAACTCGGCGCCTTGACGCACCCGCCGCCAGCCATCCTTGCCATCGGGATCAATCAGCCGTTCGGCAAATCCCCAAGCAGTGATACGAAAATCGCCGGACTGGATGACAATGCCCGCGTCGGGATTGTGCGACAGAGGCGGCGGGGCATCGGTTGACGAAGCCGTCTGCGCAAAGGCTGACGTTGCCGTGACCGCGAGCAGCGCCGCAGCCAAAGTGCCGAGCGGAACTCTCACCAGAAATACCGCCGCCATCCGGTGACTTTGCCCGCTGAGCCGGTGCGCCGCGCTTGCAGCATCTTTATGTAAAGAATGATGCCGGTGATGCTCATGGCGACCAGCGCCAATCCCCAAGCCAGCCCCAAGAACTTGCCGCCGTCGCCCAATATCTCACCGGTATGCAGCCGCACCACCCAATCTTCGCCATCGGGTTCAGAAGTAATGATTGAGGCTGTTGCGACGTTGACCGTTACCTTGACCGGCTCTGCGCCGTCGAGATGGAACACATAGGTTGGCACGGGAGCCTTGATGACCCAATCAACCGAAGCAACGGGGCGATTGCCGAACCGTTTAAGAACTGTTGCGCGCGCGTTTTCCATTGAGATCGAGTGATCGGGCAGAGGCCGCGATAACGATACCGGTGACGTTAACCCCGCCATTGCTTCACGCGCGGCTTCGTCCTCGCCAAAGATTGCTTCGCCTTGCATCCAGATGCCAGTCAGCGAAACCGAGAGGAAAAAAATGATGCCGATAACGCTCAACCAGCGGTGGATTTTACGGTTTGTCATCTGCCACGGCCTTTTGTAAAAAAACTACTCTAATTCGCCTAACCAGCGACTTCATCGTCAGATCGGGAAATTGTCAGGCTCGGCAATTATTTGACGCCCACCGCCTTCCATGCGGCGAGCTGGACGGGCACTAGTTCGACCATGTCCTGCATGACGAGCGACACGTCTATCAGGTGAAGCCCCCAATCCTGTGCGATCGCGGTGCCAAAGCGGACATCGCCGCCGACATCGTCGATGCGCGCGTCTGCAGGATTTCCATTTACACGAACAGATAGCACGTTCGCCCCGTTTACCGTCGCGCATTGTGCCGAATATAGTCCGGGCACAGCGACTGTGGGTGTCCTAACAGGCATATTGTCACGGGTCCAACGGGTGCTACCCGCCACCAGATCACCAAAACTGCTTACCGCTGGAAAGCGTGCACCCAGAGTTGCGGACCCGCCGCCGAGCGCCGCCGGATTAGCGCAGGCAATTTCCTGCGCCGGATTGGCAGAGCGACCATAGCGGCTATTGGCGGGCGGCGGCGCGCTTTCGCGAAAGCTTGTCCAGCTAATGACACAGCCGGTTTGTCCAACCTTCCGGCAAACCGGCGTCGTTTTGAAATCGCCGCCGCTGTCCTTGCCCTTTGCGACCACGAGATTTGAGCCAGCAAGCATAGCGGACAGCATTTGCCTCGCCACCGGTTTGCCTTCGATTTCTTCAACGATCAGCCGCTTTAGCAAACCCGACCCTTGCGAATGCCCGACGAGCACAAAAGGCCGCCCTTTATTATCGTCCGCCAGATAGCGTCGCCAAGCGTCGCGCACATCGGTATAGCGTAACTCCATATCAACAGGGATCGGTTTGCCGGTCATATTGGACCGAAGCCAGCTAAGCGTAGATTGACGGTAAATCGGTGCGAACGTCCGGCATTCCGTGCCAAATCGCGCAAACTGTGCCTCTACCACGCGGCGTTCTTCGTCATTGGCAATCATGTCGCTGTTGCCGCCCGGATCATAAGACAGCGTAGGATAAACATAGAAGCAATCAGCCTTGGGTGCCGTTGCGCGGGCGACCGGCCGAACGGTCAGCGCGCCGTCGGGCGTAACCTCGGTAACGTCAAGGCTTGGCGTGCTACATGCGTCGCGGCGATCTGGCCGACACAGCCAGTTCTGTTCCAGAGTATAATCATTTGGAGCGGCGGTGGGCGTTGCCGGTAAAACTGGCGCGGTCTGTGTTGCGGCTGCCAAAGCGGCGATAATCAGGTTCGCTGTCACGACGTTAAATCTCCTTATTTTCAGGAACGGCAACGTCGCCTTCAGCGGTTTCTTCACCACCGGCTTCTTCTTCATCGCTCTCATTGATCTTCGCAGCGCCAACGACATGCTCGTCATCACCGACATTGAACAACCGCACCCCGGCCGTCCCACGTCCCAACACACGCAAACTATCGAGCGGCATCCGGATGAGCTTGGCCTGGTCGGTTACCAGCATTAACTGGTCGCC
>JANONL010000246.1:0-3011 GCA_031420815.1 Sphingomonadales bacterium
CACAAAAGGTAGAAAACCATCTTGTTGCGCACGATTGAAGCGGTGAATCTCGTCAACAAAAAGCAAGGTCTGCTTGCCCGTTCGCGCCATCATTTCTGCCTCGGCAAACGCCTTTTTGAGATCGGCAACGCCAGAGAAAACCGCCGAAATCGCCTTGTAATGCATACCGACTGCATCGGCGAGCAGGCGGGCAATGCTGGTCTTCCCCGTTCCCGGCGGTCCCCAGAGGATCATCGATGATAATTTCCCCGCCGCGACCATCCGGCCGATCGCACCTTCCGGGCCGGTCAGATGCTCCTGTCCGATCACCTCTTCGAGCTTTAGCGGACGCAATTTATCGGCCAGCGGGGCGTTTGCGCGGCGCTGTTCTGCGGAGGGCAGAGTGTCTTCAAACAGATCACTCATAGCGATGCCTGTCGTTCAGTTGTAGCGTCAACGTGTAGCAATCGAGCGAGCGGCACGCTGGCGGATCATCCGGATGTAAGTGTCGGCAACCACCTGATTGATTGCATCCCAATCATATTTCTGGCTTTCGGCAAGCGCAGCTACACCGTGCAAATTGCGCAATTCGGGGTCATCGCAATAGGATTGAAGGCGGTCTGCAAAGCTGCTGATCGAGCCAGGCGTAACCAGAAATCCAGTTTGCCCATGCTTCACGATGCTTGCGCTTCCAGTAGCCCGCGCGGCGACAACCGGTAAGTGACACGCCATCGCTTCTAAAGTCACATTGCCAAAGGTTTCGGTGACCGATGGATTAAACAGCATGTCCGACGAAGCAAGCGCCCGCGCCAAATCATTGCCGGATTGAAAGCCGACAAATTTCGCATTGGGCAGCCGCGATGCAAACCATCCGCCTGCCGGCCCTTCGCCGATAACGACGACTTCATGGGCTACACCTCGCCGGTTCAGCTGGTCGATGGTATCGGCAAAAACGTCGAGCCCTTTTTCCATGACCAACCGGCCCAGAAAACCGATGACCGGCATGTCGTCGGCTATTCCAAGTGTGCGTCGCCATTCCAGACTGCGCGCAGCGGGCGCAAATATGCCGCGTTCGACACCGCGCGTCCAGATATCGATGTCATAGTTCATCCGTTGTTCGCGCAGAACCTGCGCAAAGCTTTCGGACGGCGCGATCAAGCCGTCGCAACGACGATATAGCTTGCGCAGCCAAGCCACCATCAGCGGCTCGATAAACGACAGGTTGTAATAGCGGAAATAAGTCTCGAACCGCGTATGGACAGAAGCCACCACCGGCAGATTGCGCCGCCGTGCCCATGCTGCCGCCTGACGGGAAACCCGGTCGGGGCTGGAGATGTGAATGACATTCGGGCCAAACGCCTCAAGATCGCGCCTGACCCGCCCGGACAGATGCAACGGCAATCGATATTCAGGCCGATTGGGTATCGCCATCGATGGCACACTTACCAGATCACCAACCGGTTCCATCGCTGGATTTGGCACCGTCGGTGAGTATATCCTTACCTGTGCGCCCTGACGTAACAGATACCCTACGAGCCGGTTTAACGCCTTGTTCGCGCCGTCCACGGTCATGTTATAATTGCCGCTGAACAGGGCAATGCGTAAGTTGCTGGTTTGCATTGTGGCGCTTTTAAGCCGTGGCCGTGTAAAAGCCAATGGGAATGCCGTGCTTAGTTGGGTAGAGCGGCGACATGATAATCACCCAGGTCGACGCACTACTGATTGGCGGACCGAAGCCTTTTCGCGCCGGCGGTGCCATGAGCGCAATGGCGCGCGATGCGGTCGATCGACCGGTATGGTTGCGGAGGTTGGGCTTTCAAGGCGATCAAGTCGCTGACCCGACCGTTCATGGCGGCGTGGACAAGGCCGTGCATTTCTACCCGGCAGAACATTACCCACGCTGGCAGGCGTTTTTTGCGGCCAAGGGATTGGAACCGCATCCGTTGCTCAACGCAGCCGGAGCCTTTGGCGAGAATATCAGCGCATCGGGTTTGACCGAGGAGAAGGTCAGAATTGGCGACCGGTTCCGGGTCGGCAAGGCGCTGGTGGAAGTTGCGCAAGGACGGCAGCCATGCTGGAAAATCGACCATCATTTCGGTGTGCATGGCTTAACCGGGGCGGTGATTTCAACGGGTCGTTGCGGCCTGTATTTCCGGGTGATCGAAGAAGGCGAAGTTGCGCCGATGGACCGAATCGAACAGGTCGAGCAGGCGCGGCATGACTGGACCGTCGAGCGCGTGTTTCGCCTGCTGATCGGCGGCGGTCATCGAGGGGAGGGCGCCAAGGCTGAGTTGGTGGCGCTTGCGGAGCTTGCAACACTGGCCGAAAGCTGGCGTCAGCGGGCGGCGAAACTGGCCGGATGAGGCTGGGTTGGCATGTGGCGCAAACCCGCAGGAATGCGTCTAAAGTCACTAAGCCTGTCCTGCGCCTGTCGAAGGGGTCTCACCTGAACCGGGTCGGCGGTTGCCCAGAGACCGTTTGCAAACACGCATGCAGCCCTCGACCTGTTCCAAAGGTGACATAAGTGACATAAGTGACGCCTATTCGCTGGTTTTGAAAAAGCCTGTGGTTGGAAAATGGCCGCATCTGGCATTGCAGAGACGCAAAATATTCAGAATATCAAAGAGCCGTTTTAGCCCCTGCGGGCCAGTCGAACGACGATCTCAAATCAAATCCTACATTGCAAGGCCTGTCTGAGCCTGTCGAGAAACGATCGAAGATTTTATTCGCAGCCTTCGACTTCCTGTTGTGCAGGTGATGAAGGTAGGCTCGCTATGGGCAGCTTAGTTGGGGGGAGCGGACAGGCGGGTTTTGGGCAGAAAAGCGCCGAAGTGGTCTTTCGTTCAGGTATGCGTGGTCGGCAGTTGCCCCAGTTCAAGCAGGTGACGTGTGGCGGCGTAGCTGGCGTTGACTTCTTCCGGCTGCACGCTGGTGAATTGGCTGCAAAATGCGGCGATGGTCAGATCCACACAACTTCTGCACGTGCAGCGTGAACCCGCCACACCCCGCCCCGCAGCGACGGTATTGCTGTT
>JANONL010000247.1:0-2673 GCA_031420815.1 Sphingomonadales bacterium
GCAGGGCTTAGAAACCAGCTTTCGCTGAAGGCGTTGGGTTCGGCGGCATCCGCCGCCAGATCATCCCACGCTAGCTTCAAGGCGTCATCTACCACCTCTCGCCAGCCATCCAGCCGGTGAACCAGCTTACCCGCTCCATCGTCAAAAATGATCGCCCTCGACGCCACGCCGCCCCTTTACGCAATTAGGTCCAGCGTAGGGCTTAGCGGCAGGCAGCAAATAAATTGCTAACGCCTACAAAAAAGGCCGCCATCCTATGGGGAGAGCGGTCTTTTTGATAATGGCTGGCGTTTATTTCGACGCGACCTTCACGGTGACCGGCACGGGCTTGTCGGTATCAGTCGCGATAAAGGCCGGGTTATAGGTACCAAGCCACTTTTCCGCTTCCTCAATCCACTGGATGTGCACATCGTCATAAGGAAGATTATGCGTACCCTGCTTTTGTTCGATGTACCGGAAATCAACGCCTTCCTTCTTGCCCGAAGATTTCAATCGCGACACCAAAGTGCGCGATTGCTCGAGAGGAATTCGACGGTCGCGCGCTGCTGCAACAATAAGGATCGGAGCCCATTTGCCATCGGTGTTATGTGCCGACGAAATGCCACGCGGGTCGTTCGAGGTCGCTTGAAATCCCGAGCTGAACTTACCGAGATTTTTCTTGTCCCATGCTGTCATCAGCGGAAAATCATAAACCCCTGCACCGGCAATTGCACATTTCCAGACATCCGCATCGCGTTGCGCGCCGCGAGCCGCTGCATAACCGCCATATGACCAACCCATGATGCATGCGCGTTTCGGATCGATAATGCCTTTCTGGCCGTACACCGTAAGCAAGTCGTTCAGATCGTCCTGCATCTTTACGCCATAGCCATCCGGCTTGCGACCGGCTTCCTCGAATTCTTTGCCGTATCCGCCCGATCCGCGGTAGTTCGGCTGAATAACCACATAGCCCGCTTCTGCCAAAGGCTGTGACCAAGGCTCATTGCGATCGACCGCAGAAATAGCTCCAAACGGCCCACCATGCGGCATGATAACCACCGGAAGATTTTTTCCGGTACGATGACGCGGATAGGTAACGACCGCCTGCAATTTCATGCCGTCACGTGCGGTATACCATTCAGCCTTGACCGGATTCAGCGGTGTGTCTTTTAGCATGATGCTGCGCCAGTTCAGCAAACTGACATTGCCCGATTTCAAATCATAAAGATAAAAACCGTTATTCTTGGAGGTTCCGCCGACTTGCAACACCGCCTTGCTTTCGTTGCGTGCGACGCTGACCAGTTCGACTTGCCCTTTGCCGAACAATTCCTCGGCAACGCCAACGAGTTCTTTATAAAATGGATCAGTATATACGGCGTTATATTCTCCATCGAAGGTTGTGTAGCCGATGACGCCCGTGCCGTCGCGATTAGGGATGATTCCACCGACGTCGAAGCCAGCGGTCTGAAAGATTGGCTCTCCCAGTGTCATGGTTTTAACGTCCATTTTATAAACTTTGGAAAAGCCGTCCTTTCTTGATGTCGCATAAGCTGTGTCGGTACCGGGCAAGAAAATTTGTGGCTCGGGCAAACCGCCAGTAAACTGGTCCACTTCGTGCAACACCGTTTTCAGATTTTCCTTTGGCGTTGACCGGTACATCATGCGGAGCTTGCCCGTGTCGCCGTCTCCGCTAAATCCAGCGCGAACGACACCGGCGCTATCCGCCACCCATCCCGATACCTCGGGGTTGATGTTTTGCACGACTTTAAATTTGCCAGTGCGCAGATCTACCAAGACGACTTCCGGACGATTGTAACGTTCGTTATTGGTGTTGGTAATTGTCCGTTCCAGCAGTAACTCGCCTTTGTCGTGATCGATACGCAAAATGCTGGAAGCGCTGCCACCTGCGCCGTCCCATGCCAGCTGCACCAACTTACCGGTCGCGACATCGTAAGATACCAGTCTGCTAAACGCTTGTGGGCCCGACCCCAGGTCCTCGGTCATCGCAACATCGACAACGAGATGCCCACTGCCGGCCCAACGATAGGTGCCAACAGTGCGGTCGCCAGAATCGCGAGCATCCTCGCCAGCCATTACTATTGCTGGCTTTGCTCCCGGCTTGGTGAGATCAAGAATCGCTAGCACCGCCTGACCATTGTCGTTCATCAGATACGCCATCAAATTGCCATCGCCCGACAACCGTGGCGTACCCATATTTGGCTTTTTAACGAAAACACCCGTCGCAAAACGACCCTTTGCCTCTGTCTCTTGAGCATATGCAGGGGCGGCAGTTGCGACCCACCCGGTTGTCAATGCACTGGCGACCATGAAAGCCGCAAACACTCTATTCCTCATTACTTAAGCTCCCCAGCAAAAATACTGTAGCGGACTATATCTGGACGCTTAAACAACGCAATACAGGTGTTTGATGGAAACGGGCATTTTCGACGAACTGCATGTCAATTTACAACGAAAAACCCCGCCGGAATTGCTACCGGCGGGGCTTTATTGGATAAACCGAACTGGTCGCTTACATGCCGTTGGCCAAAGCCGCCAAGAGCAAGAGCGCCACGATGTTAGTGATTTTGATCATCGGGTTAACGGCTGGACCTGCGGTATCCTTGTAAGGATCACCCACAGTGTCGCCGGTCACGGCTGCCTTATGGGCTTCTGAACCCTTGCCGCCGTGGTTGC
>JANONL010000248.1:0-7002 GCA_031420815.1 Sphingomonadales bacterium
GAAGTGCGTAATATATCGCCGCGCTGCGACGAAGTACTGGCCGTCAACCGACAGAATTCCTCGCCAATCGTCAATTTTGTCCGGTCCGACGCCACGGGTTTGGTGCGATGCTCGGTATTGCCATACGCACCGGGCACATCGCTTGGCAGAGAGAATTGGTGGCAACGGGGTATCAAAAGCAAGCGTACGACGATAAGTGCGCCGGTACTGGGGGTGATATCGCGGCACCGGGTTCTTACCCTGATGCTGCCAGTTCGAAGCGCTGATGGCGGCCAAAACGGTGCGGTCAGCGCCAGTATCGACCTACGCCAGTTGAGCAAATCCGTCGCCGGGTCGCCAGAAGGCAAGAATGGCATTATCGCGATAGTGGCCAACAACGGTCAAGCATTTGTTGGCAATCAGCCCGCGTTGCCGTTTGTGGTGAATGCGCGAATTGCGTCGGGCTTGGTCGGCAGTGCAGAATCACCCGACGGTCAAATGTGGATGTATTCGGTAGCCCCGATATATGGTCCGGACTTAAAAGTGATTTATGCAGAACCGCAGGACCGGTTGATGGCGGCAGGTGTCTCCCAAATCCGCGCCAGCATATTGCTGCCGATCGGGTCGATACTGCTCGCTTCTCTGGCTATCTGGTTTGGCACGCACCGGCTTGTCGGTCGCTGGTTAACCGATCTTGGGCGGGTGGCCGGCAGTTTTGCCAGAGGTGACTTTTCAGGCGACCGCGTACGCTTTGAAAGCGCGCCTACCGAGATATCCGAATTAAGCGCCAATCTGCACACGATGGCCGAGAATATCGATAAACGAAACCAAGAGCTGACGCTGGCGTTGGAGGCCAAGACCGAATTGACGCGCGAGGTCCACCACCGCGTCAAAAACAATCTGCAAATCATCACCAGCCTACTGACGCTCCAGGCAGGGCGCGTTGAGGAGCCATCGGCCCAACAGGTATTGGGCCAAACCCGCGCCCGGATATCTGCATTGGCGCTCATCCACCGGCTTTTGTATCAACAAGACCCGGACAGCGAACGCGGCGAAGTGGCGCTCGACAATCTGATCGGCGAACTTTGCGGCCAGTTGCGCACGGCAAACCGGGATAACCCGGGGGTCGAATTACATTGCAACACCAGTGCACACGCGATTGCGGTCGACAATGCGGTGCCATTGGCGCTGTTCGCGGTTGAGGCGGTCACCAATGCATATCGGCACGCGTTTGCAAACGGTCGCAGCGGCAATATTACGCTGGCGTTTCGACAGGAAGGTGCCGAAGACGTGCTGACAGTGGATGACGATGGCCACGGCTTTGATGCCGACGACGACGTCGGCCAGATGGGTCACGAATTGATGAACGCTTTTGCCATTCAGCTTGGTGGTTCGCTAAAGATCGAAAGCAAGCTCAACAGCGGTAGTCATGTTACGCTACGCTTCCCGGCTTCAGCCGCACTCCGCACCTGATAGCTTGCCCGCGATGTTTAGCGCGTTCGCCAGCTCATCGCGGGTGAACGGCTTTTGCAACACCGTCGAGCCAGCCGGCAAATCACCGGCGACCCGCCACTGGCCGGTTGCAAATATCAGCGTCAGATCGGGCCGAAACTCACGAGCCATTTTTGCCAGCTCCACCCCGTTATGTTTGGGCATTTGCATATCGGTCAGCAAAATGCTGATGTCGTCATGCTCCCGCAACAACCGCAATGCGTCGTCTGCCCCGGACGCCGTTACCACGTCCATACCCAGCGACTGAATTAATGCGGACGTTCCCATTAATATGATCGGTTCGTCATCGACCGCGAGGATCATTGGTTTGCATCCAGATCAAGCGTTTCGGACACTTTCGTTCTGGTTTTGGGTGACGCCATAAGCATCGTCAGGATAAACAATGTTACCGCCAGACACAGCGCGTTAGGTACAATCAACGCCCATTCCGATTTGAGCACGCCAAAAGAGAGCCAAAGACTGAAGCTGACCGCTGTCAGAGCATACATCGGGCGTGACAAGCCCTTTATGTCTCTGGTTTTTATGATTTTCCAGGCTTGCGGAAAAAAGCTGGCTACCGATGCTATCGCTGCGCAAATGCCGATAATCTGGGCCAGATCAAACATCAGCGGTAAGGCGCTTTGCGGCGATTCCGGCGACGGGTGTTAGACGGCGCATGGGCATGGCTTTTGTTCCGGAATAGAATTACTACTGGCATAACCGGCATTGGCAGTCGAAGTTCCGCCAGAAGTCGATGTTTACTAACGAGGGCGGGTTTTGTCGGGTAAATTTCTGATCAAGAAGCTGGATGCATTTTCTTCGCTGTCAAACGATGATGAGGCTGCGATAGAAGAATTCTGTTCTCGGCGGGTGCTGGAAATCGGCCGCGGCAAGGACATGATAAGCGAGGGCGAAGACCCCCGGACGGTCAACCTGATCGTTCAGGGCTGGGCCTGCAGATACAAGACGCTGGAGGACGGTCGTCGCCAGATATTGTCGTTTTTCGTCCCCGGCGATCTTGCCGACCTGCATGTCTATATTTTGAAGGCGATGGACCATTCGATCGCAGCGCTGACCCCGCTGCGGTACGCAGTGCTTACTCCTAACGAGTTCGAGAAGCTGGGCGATGAACATCCGCGCGTGTTGCGCGCGCTGTGGTGGGAATCATTGGTAACCGCCTCAATCCAGCGCGAATGGCTGGTCACCGTCGGTCAACGAAGCGCGCTCGAAAGCATCGCGCATCTGGCGTGCGAACTCTATCTGCGCTTGAAGACGGTTGGGCTGGTGGAGAACAAGCGTTGCGCGTTTCCGCTGACACAATCCGACATCGGTGATGCGCTAGGTCTGACCCAGCCGCATGTGAGCCGAACGGTGAAAGAACTGAATGATACCGGGTTTGTTTCGATCAGCCGAGGTTCGTTGACTATGCACAGTCTGCGCGGGGTGCAAGAAATAGCCGCGTTCAACCCCAACTATCTGCATCATCTGTACGACGCCGTGACCTGACGCCATAACCTGATCGCGTGATCGGCACAAAAAAATGGGCCCGCTGCAATACAGCGAGCCCAGTGGGGGTGAGAAAATTACTTGGTGTCGGTAGCGTCCGCTTTTTCTTCCATGGCATCAGCCTTGGCTTCGCCTGTTTCGCGAACGTCCTGAGCCTTGTTTTCCATGCTTTGTTCGGCCGCAGAATCCATGCCATCGACTTTGGCATCCATGCCGTCGGCCTTGTCTTCCATTGCGTCGGCGGTGGCGTCAGCGTTGTCACGCACGGCATCGGCCTGCTCTTCTTTGGCATTTTCATTGGCACTATCGCATGCGCCGAGCGCGAAAAGCGAGGTTGCTGCAAATACAGCGAGCATTGATTTCTTCATGGGACTTTTTCCTTCCAGTTTAAAATTTTAACGGACCGAACCGCGACGAAACAGATTAACGACTGCCAGCAAAACCACCGCGCCGAGGAATGACGAGATTAGCGACATAACGTCGAAAGCACCGCTGGTGATGGGAGCGCCACCGATCAGCGGAGTAATGAGGAAACCCGCAAGCAACGCGCCGACAATACCGACCACGACGTTGAGGACAATTCCTTGCTGTGCGTCAGTCCGCATCACCTTGCTGGCAAGCCAGCCAAGAACGCCACCAACCACGAGCATGATTATAATATTCATTATTCTTCTCCCTTATTAGAGTGGGAGGATTAACAGCACGGCGTCGATTAAGTTCCGTCCACCGATGCAGAAAAATCGTCTTCGGACTGCGGCACATGCGATGGCGGTAGCCGCATAACGTCTTGCACCGCCTTGGAAAGCTCATCAGCCATATAGGGTTTATGAAGAACCGGCGCATCACCGGCGATGCCGTGAGCGTCATATCCGGTGGTGAACAGCACCTTCAGCGACGGATGCATTTGGCACGCCTTTACGGCCAGCTCGCGGCCATCCATTTGCGGCATTGCGATATCGGTGAGCAACAGCTCGATTTCGGGATGTTCCTGCAGCACCACAAGCGCAGCTTCGCCGTTGTCGGCCATGTGCACTTCATGGCCAACCTCGCGCAGGCTCTCAACTGCCACCAGCCGCACCAGCGCCTCGTCCTCGACCACCAATATGCAGGCTTTGATTATCGGTGAGGTTTCGATGCCATCGTCAGGCGCTTGCTCGGTGGGTGGCGGCCCGTCGACCGCCGCCAGCGACAATTCGACGACGGTACCCTTGCCCGGATCGGACCTGATTGCAATGTTGCCGCCCGATTGCACGATAAACCCGTGCACTTGGCTCAAGCCCAAGCCGGTGCCCTTGCCAACGGCTTTGGTAGTGAAGAACGGGTCGAAAACTTTGTCGACAATTTCAGGGGGCATTCCCGTACCCGTGTCGCTCAGGCAAATCTGCACACGGTCATCGTACCGCTTGGTCTCTATCGATATCTTGCCACCGTCGGGCATAGCGTCACGGGCATTGACCGCGAGGTTGATTAGCGCGCTTTCAAATTGCGACCGGTCGATATGGATGTGCCCGACACCGGGTGCCAAACTCAGTGCAAGTTCGATATTGTCACCAAGCGTCCGCGACAGCACGTCGCCGACCGATGCCGCCAGCACATTGACGTCCACATATTGCGGCATGAGAGGTTGCTGGCGTGCATAAGCCAGCAACCGTGCAGTTAGGCTGGCCGCACGCTGTGCGCCCTCCTGCGCGTTGTCGAGCGACTTGCCAAGCGCCTCTGCGTCTGCGGGCAGCTGCCGCCGCGCCATGTCCAGCGAACCCATGATAATCGCCAGCATATTGTTAAAGTCATGCGCGATACCGCCGGTCAACTGGCCAAGACTTTCCATTTTTTCCATCTGGCGCAGCCGCGTCTCCGCTGCCTCGCGGTCGGCCATCTCGCGCTCCAGATTGGTCACTGCCTCTGTCAGAGAGGCGGTCCGGCGCGCGACCTGCGCTTCGAGTTCGGCATTGTCCGCCTGCAACACGCTTTCGACCTGTTTTGCCGCCGCCATTTCGACACGCTGGTTCAAAACGTCACGCCGCTGCCGCAACAATATCCAGAAAGCTGCGCCAATCAGCGCCACCAGGATCAAGCCGACAATGGAAAAAAGCGAGCGAAACCGATCAACCCGCTGCGCGGCAAATCGTGCGTCATTCCGGTTGATCGCGAGCAGCTCCTGCTCATGCCGGACGATCAGCGACATAAGCCGACGAATGGCGTCCATTTTCGCCTTACCTTCGCGAAGCAATTGCAACTGGATTTCATCGATGCCCGTGCCATCGCGCGCCATCGATAACCCACGCTCTGCGATGCGGGTGCGATCGGCGACCAGCGTTTCCAAAGTCTCAATCCGGATTTGTTGTTCGGATGAATCGGCTACCAATGTCCGCAACCTCGAAATATATGCCGGCAGCCTTTTCTTGCCTGTCGTGTATGGTTCGAGGAACGCTTTATCGAGCGTCAGCAGATAGCCGCGTTGGCCGTTCTCAATATCCTGGGTGGCCGATAATATCTGGCTGGTTTCGTATAATATTTCGGTGGTCAGCAGTTCGCGTCCATCGGCAACAGTGCGGCTGTTTTCGGCCACTTGGCTGGTCCAGGCAAACCAGACGACGATCATCAATAACGCGACCATGATGGCACCGAGCACCAGTTGTAGCGCACGTTGCGGCAGGTCTTTGATCGCAGATAGAAAAATATGGAAATAACGCATCTGGCGTCCGCCGTTACACCAACTACCACACAACTGGCCACAACCAATATTGTTGGCAAATATTGTTGGCAAACGGTCGTCGCAAACGCCAGCGGGTACTATTTTATCGCCAGGATGCGGAACAAGCGAAGTCCCGGGCTGTTTGTCTTTTACGCATTCAACGAACCCCAGAATGCACGAAAGAGAGAATAATCATGGTAACAGCAACCGCCCCGAAAAAGACCGATACGGCTCCAAAAAGCAGCAGCACGCGCAAAACATCAAGCAACGGCGCAGCGGCTAAAGAGCTGCGGATGCGCAGTGCACCCCGCGCGCAACCGAAACGGCCCGCAAGCCGCCGCAAGCAATATATCGCGAAAATGCCCGAAGTTCCGACTTGGCTCGGCGCGGTGATTTCGGTTATCGGCGTCGGTGTTGCCGTGGGTGCAGGACTGTATGCGACACGTCGTCAGTGGATGTCGCGCGCCGAGGAATGGCGCGACAATTTCTCTGCTGCATTTGCCGATGACGAAACCGACTATGATAATTTCGATCAGACCCGCCACGCAGGACGCGATTCGATGCGCGATGATCCGGGCGATGACTGGGAAGATATCGATGACATGTCGGACGCGTCCTTTCCGGCGAGTGACCCGCCCTCGTTCAACCCCGGCACGGCTTGAAATAGTAGCCAAACGCATTTGATTATAGCATACAGGTGGGCCGCCAATTGCGGTCCACCTTTTTTACTCGAGTATCGCAGCCAGCCTGTTCTCGGGTGCCGTCAGCCCCCTCAAATGAGCTTGGGGTGACGACATTTCTCTAGCAAGAGTTCGTTTTTCAGCCAGCTTCAATATCGACGGATGCACATAGCTTTTACGCGCGATTGCGGGCGTGTTGCAGAGCACTTCGGCCGCCGCCTCACAGGCCAGCTTGATCGTCGGCGCTTCCGAAATACGCAGCGCCTCGAGCGCGGCAACGCTGCCATGCCACGTGCGAAACATCTTGGCGCTAATGTCATCAATGCCCGACACGTCCTTCAGCCAGCTATTTACATCGCCGCTGTCGAGCGGATGGATCTGACCATCGCTGCCGATATACTGAAACAGCCGTTTACCCGGTAAATCATGGATCTTCTCGAGGGTGCGCTGCAGTCGCCGGTCGCTGACGCTGGCTTGAACTTTCTTCCCGCCCTTGGCCGTGTAGCGCAGCCGCAGCTTGCCGTTGCCATAGCTGATATGCCGCATCATCAAGGTGGTTGCGCCCTGACTGGTTTTGGACCGCCCGCCAACGCGCATTGCGGTTTGATCGAGCAAGCGCACGAGCGCTGCAGTGGCGACGTCCTTGCCAAA
>JANONL010000249.1:0-5060 GCA_031420815.1 Sphingomonadales bacterium
CACGCTATTGAACAGCGGAGCGGTAATAATATTGTTGGTCAGCACCAATTTGTTCGCAAGGTTGCGGCCCCAAACGTCGATGGTCCAGCGATCGTCTGCCGAGGTATATTTCAGACCCGCGTTAATGAGGGCGTAGGGTGCTTGGGTCGCATCGGCATTGTTGAATTCGGTGAAGTACACCCGGTCTTGCCAATTTACGTCGGCCCGCAGGTTGAGCTTGCCCGAACCGCCGATCGGGATGTCATAATCGCCGCCAGCCTGGAACGAGAATTCGGGTGCGTTGGAAAGGCGGTTTCCAGCCAGGTCAACTTGGGCAAACGCTTGCCGGTAGTCACCGCTCACGAACTCGCGGTATTTGGCATTTAGGTAAGTACCAAATACTTCGAGCGTCAGGCCTGGAGCGGGCCTGGCGCGCAGCTCAACTTCCAAGCCGTAGTTGCGGGCAGAAGCCGCGTTCACTGTCGTCACGACACTTGAAGCATCGACGAATCCGACCTGAAGATCGGAATAGTCCATGTAGAAGGCCGCGATGTTCGCTTGCAGCTTGTTGTCCGCGCTGGTCGTTTTGAGGCCAAGCTCATAGCTCCAGACGAACTCCGGGTTGATCACATCGTTGCGTGAGCCGACATTGATGACTCCGGATTTGAAGCCGCGCGTGACGGTCGCGTAGACGAGCGTGTTGTCATTGGCCTGATAGTTGAGCGACACGGTCGGCGTGAACGCGTCCCAGCTCTTGCTCTTGTTAGTTGGCACCGAGGTGATGAATTCGAAACTGCCGACGCCCTTGCGCTTTTCATGGCTGAAGCGCCCGCCAGCGGTCAGCTTGAGCTTGTCGCTCAATGCAAAACTGCCTTGGGCATAGGCGCCATAGGCCTGAATGTTGACCGTGCCGGACTGAAGATAATTGAAGCTGTCGAACGTGTTAGCAGGCAAGCCAAACAGAATGCCGAGATTTGTAAGCGGGACCCGCACGCTGCCGAATAGCTCTTCATCGAAGTACATCGCACCAAGCAACAGATCTAACTTCTCGCCCTTGTAGGTTCCAACAAACTCCTGACTAAAGCTGTTGCTGCGCTCGTCGTAATTGTTCTGACCAAACATGTTGACGTTGGAGGCATCAAGATCATCGCGGTTGAAACGCACAAAATTGTGGTAGGACGTGATCGACTTCACATTCCACTCGCCCGGCGTCCAATCGATTGTGCCGGTAAAGCTCGATCCGTGGCGCTTGTTGAGCGGCTCCTGATCGGAATAGATGTCACGAAGGTTCGCCGTCTTGCCCTGGCTCGCCGCGAAAGTGAACAGCGATTGCCCGCCCAGAATGGAACCAAGCGCGTTTTCCGGTGCCACTGTCGGGCCGAAATAGTGGAAGGCATAATTGCTGTCGTCTTCGTGGAAATATTCACCCGACAGAAGGATTTCCACATTCTCGCCCGCTTTGGCCAGCAAGCTGCCGCGGAAGGCATAGGCATCGCGATTGTCGATGTCCTTACCCGTGAAGAGATTTTTCCCATAGCCGTCGCGGCGATCATATTTACCAGCCACGCGGACCATTAGCCGGTCGCCCGAAATGGGGCCGCCCACTGCGCCTTCAAGCGCTATGGCATCGTAATTCCCGTAGGAAACCCGGGCGTAGCCATCCAGCGTATCGCTCGGCCGCTTGGTAATGAGGTTGATCGCACCGGCCGTCGCACCGCGGCCGTACAGCGTACCCTGAGGCCCGCGCAGTACTTCGACCCGCTCGAGATCATAAAAGCCTGACAACTGCGCCGCAGGCCGGGCAATCTGGGCACCGTCTTGCAAGAAGGCAACACCGCCGTCAGCGCCAAGATCGATACTCGTCAGGCCGATGCCGCGAATGAAGATGCGGTTCACGCCGAATTGATCACCGACGGAAAGGTTAGGGATGGCCGATGATAGCGAGGCAACATCCTTGATCCCACCAGCGCCCAGATCATCGGCCGACACAGCGGAAATAGAGGCAGCAACCTTTGAAAGCGATTCCGCGCTACGGGTCGCGGTTACAACGATGTCGCCCAATCCCTCATCATCGGCCGCAGTCTGTGCATAGACTGGCGAAGAGACAAACGACGCCCCGGCAGCCAGAACGGCAAAAAGACGACCTTTGCGCACAGCGCGGGTGCGTGATGATTGGATAACGGACGAGGTTTCGAACCGGTTTGCCATAGTCTCTCCCCTAAACTGCAACTGCGTGCATTTTTATCTACTAGCACGTAGATAGCGGTTAAGTTAAGTAGATTGCAAGTCCATATTGGTGTGGATTCGAGGAGCAAGGCGTGGAAGCATTAAATATGGATCGCAACGCTTCCCCGGGGATCGACCTTTCTGTTCTCGCCGGTGATCCGGGTACCTTGCGCGCCGCGTTGAGCGAGGCCGATCCTGCGACATTGATGTTGGTGCTGGTCCAGATCAGCGGTGATCGTGAGCTGCTAGCCAGAGCGCGGCCTTACATCACCGGCCCAATGAATTATCATGAAGCCATGCCCGAAGAGTTGCGCTCGGAAATTCGCGAGCGGCTTGCAACCGCCCTTCTGGAGCATGCCCGGACCGGCACCCCTTTGCCCCCGCTCCCAGAAGGTGAGTTCCTTCGCGAAATGCTGACCACAGCCGTCGGGGAAGACGTCAGTACCGATTATGTCGCAATGATACAGGAAGATCTCGAAGCGGTTCAACCCGACCCGAGAGGTCTGATCTGGAGGAGTAAGCCGGCACAGGAAGCAATCGACGCCTTTCCCGTCCTCATCATTGGCGCGGGCATGTCCGGAGTCTGCGCTGCGATCAGGCTCAAGGAAGCCGGTATCCCGTTCACCATCATCGAGAAGAACCCGGCTGTCGGCGGCAGCTGGTACGAGAATTTCTACCCCGGTTGCGGCGTTGACACGCCCAATCATTTTTATTCCTATTCCTTCGATCTCAATCACGATTGGTCGCATTTTTTCGCAAAGCGCGACGAACTCTGGGCCTATTTCGAGCGTGCCACGGACACCCATGGCATCCGCGAACATATCGAATTTGAAACCGAAGTTGTGTCGGCAACGTATGATGAAGGAAACGCAGTCTGGCGCGTTGTTGCGCGCAGCGCCGATGGTGCCGTGCGTGAACTTTGTGCCAAGGCGGTCATCTCTGCGGTTGGCGTCCTCAATCGCCCCAAACTTCCCGACATAGCCGGACGTGAAAATTTTGGCGGCGTAGCGCTCCACACAGCCCAATGGGACGCGGGCCTAGATCTGCGCGGCAAGCGCGTTGTGATGATTGGGACCGGTGCGTCGGGCCAGCAAGTCGGACCTACGATTGCACCAGACGTCGCCAAACTCACTGTCCTGCAACGCTCGCCCCACTGGGTGGTGCCGAATCCCAACTACTTCGCCGAAGTATCTGGCGGCATGAAGTGGGCGCTGGCACATATTCCCTTCTTTGCGCGCTGGTATCGTTTCCAGCTGTTCTGGGCCTTCGCGGATGGTCTGCATGCTTCCCTCCAGGTCGATCCGGACTGGGATGATGGCGGGAAGTCGATCAACCGGGTCAATTCCCGGCACCGCCTGTTCATGGAGCGCTATCTGCGTTCAAAGCTGGGCGAGAATTCAGCGCTGATCGAAAAGGCCACGCCCAGCTATCCACCCTATGGAAAACGCATCCTGATCGACAACAACTGGTTCGAGATGCTCCAACGGCCAAATGTCGACCTCATCACTGACAAGATTGCAAGGATCACTCCCGAAGGCGTCGAAATGATTGATGGCACATTGATAGAAGCCGATGTCATCATTTACGCAACCGGCTTTCAGGCGAGCAAGATGCTCTCGCCGATGACAATAAAGGGCAAGGGCGGGCGCGATCTGCACGAATATTGGGGCCCCGATGATGCAACCGCCTACCTCGGCACGGCAGTGCCAGGCTTCCCCAATTTCTTCACTTTAATGGGCCCAAACACCGGGCTCGCGCATGGCGGCAATGTCATCTTCATCACCGAATGTCAGGTGCGCCTGATCCTCACTTGCCTGCGCGAGGTGCTTGAGTCCGGCAAACAGGCGCTCGATGTTCGTCCCGAAGCGCATGATGCCTATGTCAGGGAAGTCGATGATCTGCACGCGCACATGGTGTGGACACACAAGGGGCTAACGAACTGGTATCGCAACGATGCCGGGCGCGTTTTCGCCCTCCTGCCGTTCCGGCTGGTCGATTATTGGAAGATGACAAAGGATTTCAAGGCAGAAGATTTTCTGCTGTCATGAACGTGATCAGTCAGGCGCTTGACGACGGGCGCACGATTTCCGGCTATTGCGATCCCCGTTTTGCAGGTGTCCTTGCCGAATTTCGGACCAATTTTGTCTCGCGACGGGAAGTCGGCGGCAGCCTCTGTCTGACGGTCAAGGGTGAGACGGTTGTTGATTTGTGGGGAGGCATCGCCAACCAGGAAACGGACGAGGCTTGGGAACAGGACACGATCTCGATCATCTATTCCTGCACCAAGGGCGCCACTGCATTGTGCGCGCATATACTCGTCGACCAGGGGAGGCTGAGCTATGATGCGCTGGTAGTGGATATCTGGCCCGAATTTTCCGTGGCGGGTAAGCAAGATACCACCGTGACGATGATGCTCAGTCACACATCACCTGTTCCGCATTTGCGCGATTCAATCAAGTCTGGCGGGCTGGCTGACTGGAATTATATGATAGGCCGCGTGGCTGCCGAAGTCGCCCATTGGGAGCCTGGCACCCGGCAAGGCTATCACGGGATGACCTTTGGGTGGACGGTCGGCCAGTTAGTTCGGCTGGTAGCGGGCAAACCGCTCGGCGTCTATTTCCGCGATGAGGTCGCGGGGCCGTTGGGTCTCGATTTCCATATCGGCTTGCCCGAGAGCGAGGAAGCGCGTGTCGCGCCGATGATCGCGTCCACCTCAAGCGAGGTCAACTTCAACTCCAGATTCTTCAAGGCCGTTACTGGCCAGCCGGGTAGCCTATCGAACTTGTTTCTGACCAATCAGGGCAAAGCCAATTTCAACTCGCGCGAGATTCGCGCCGCAGAAATCGGCAGCGCCA
>JANONL010000250.1:0-2271 GCA_031420815.1 Sphingomonadales bacterium
TTCTATCTGGCATTGCTCGTCGACCGTGCGACCAGCCGGATTGCGGTCGTGGCGTCGACCGAGGGCGGCATGGACATCGAAACCGTCGCGCATGACACGCCTGAAAAAATCCACACCATCACCATCGACCCTGCAACGGGCATCATGCCGCACCATGGCCGTTCGGTTGCGGCGACTTTGGGCCTCACCGGCGATTTGGCCAAACAAGCGCAGACTGTGCTCGCTGGTCTTTACGCTGCATTCATAGGCACCGACGCCGAACAGATCGAAATCAATCCGCTTGCGGTATGCAAAGGTGCCAACGGCGACGAGCTGCTGGTGCTCGACGCGAAGGTCGCGTTCGACGGCAACGCAATGTTCCGCCACCAGGATTTGGTGAGCTTGCGCGACCTGACCGAAGAAGACCCTGCCGAAGTCGAGGCCAGCGAATATGATCTCGCCTACATCAAGCTCGACGGCAATATCGGCTGCATGGTCAACGGAGCAGGCCTTGCGATGGCGACAATGGACATCATCAAGTTGAACGGCGAATTCCCCGCCAACTTCCTCGACGTCGGCGGCGGCGCTTCGAAGGAAAAGGTGACGGCAGCGTTCAAGATCATCCTCAAGGATCCTGCCGTCAAGGGCATCCTCGTTAACATCTTCGGCGGCATCATGAAGTGCGACATCATCGCCGACGGCATCGTGGCTGCTGCCAAAGAAGTGAACCTGTCGGTGCCGCTGGTGGTCCGCCTTGAAGGCACGAACGTGCAGCAGGGCAAGGATATCCTCGCCAATTCGGGCCTGCCGATTGTGTCGGCCAATGACTTGGGCGATGCGGCACAGAAGATTGTCGCCGAGGTTCGCAAGGCGGCGTGAATTAAAAACCCCTCTCCTTTGGGAGAGGGTTGCGTAGAGTTGGCAGCTCGCTGCTTATTCGTAGCTGGGTGAGGGGATGTACCCTGTGATAGGGCAAAACCCCTCACCAACTCAGCTAGGCTGCAAGCAGCCAAGCTTTCATATCCTCTCCCAAAGGAGAGGGGGTAAATGCACTTGACGTTCACGTAAACGTCAAGCATAGGCGCAACAGATTGGCGGGCATCCACTCGCCCAATGATTCGACAGACGAGTCGGTAGAAGAGGACTGAACCATGAAGATCATCGTCCCTGTAAAGCGGGTCATCGATTATAACGTGAAGCCGCGGGTAAAGCCCGATGGCACCGGTGTTGATCTGGCCAACGTCAAAATGAGCATGAACCCGTTCGACGAAATCGCGGTGGAAGAAGCGCTGCGTCTTCGCGAAAAGGGCGTTGCGACCGAAGTTATCGTGGTGTCGGTTGGTCCTGAAAAGGCGCAGGAAACTTTGCGCACCGGGCTTGCCATGGGTGCCGACCGCGCGATCCTCGTGGTTGCCGAAGATGTCGAGCCACTAGGCGTTGCCAAAATCCTCGCCAAGATCATGGACGAAGAACAGCCCGGCCTTGTCATCCTGGGCAAGCAGGCGATTGATGATGACAACAACCAGACCGGCCAGATGTTGGCGGCCCTCACTGGTCGTCCGCAAGGTACTTTTGCCAGCGCGGTTGAAGTGTCAGGCGATAGCGTCAGCGTGACCCGCGAAGTCGATGGCGGCAGTGAAACCGTGTCGCTCAAGACCCCGGCGATTGTGACCACCGACCTGCGCCTCAACGAGCCTCGTTATGCTTCGCTGCCAAACATTATGAAGGCAAAGAGCAAGCCGATGGCGATGAAGACCCCCGCCGATTACGGTGTTAACGTTGCGCCGCGCCTGAAAACATTGAAGGTCAGCGAACCACCTGTGCGCAGTGCGGGTATCAAGGTTGCCGACGTCGATGCACTGGTCGCAAAACTGAAAGAATTGGGAGTGGTCACCTAAACCACCCCGTTCGCCCTGAGCTTGTCGAAGGGTTTTTCTGTTTTATCAACGCGCAGGTAAAAGGGCAGGGCTTCGACAAGCTCAGCCCGAACGGATTTTTCTCCAGAAAGGGAGATTGATGATGTCAGTTTTAGTTTTTGTAGAGCATGATAATGCGTCGATGAAGGACGCAACTCTGGCCGCAGTGACCGCGGCGGGTAGATTGGGCGAGGTCCATGCGCTTGTTGCCGGAGCCGGTTGCGGTGCGGTTGCCGAGCAAGTGGCCAAGGTCGCAGGCGTCGCCAAGGTCCATGTTGCCGACGACGCCGCTTATGCCAACCAGCTCGCTGAAAATGTCGCGCCGTTGATTGCCGGATTGATGGCCAATTTCGACGCAGCCGTTTTCCCCGCCACC
>JANONL010000251.1:0-11780 GCA_031420815.1 Sphingomonadales bacterium
TATCGCTGTGCCGACAACACCATTCTCTACGTCGATTTCCTCGGTGCCAATGAAGCCGCCGACATCCGCGTAGGCGACAAAGCAGCAACTGCTGTTCGCGTGAGCGCTGCGGTTGCGGCGGCTCCTGCTGCTGACGCAGCAACGCCAGCTGCACCTGTCGAGGCCGCTCCTGCGGCTCCGCTGAAATCAGCAGACGGCGAAAGCTCGCTTTCGGGCAGCGGCAAGCAGATCAACGTAAAGCTCGCCGGTAAAGGCGCGCAGACCTGCAAAAGCTAAATCCGACAATTTCGTTTCAACCAAAGGGGTCGGTTTTTCCGGCCCCTTTTTTGTTGGGTCGACAAGGCGGATTGGTCGTGGCCCAGGTCAATATCCGGTCTCGCGTCAGAGGGAGACATTGTGGCGGTGGACGGCCATTTCCCGAAAGCGGTCATCGAGCTATTACCGTGTCTCGGGGATTCCAGATCGCTGAAACCCGCAGAACTGCGTCTAAGGTCACACTAAGGTCTCACCTGAACCGGGTTAGAACGAGATTGCTACCTCAGCGTTGCTCGCGTCGCGTTCGCTGATTGCAAGCCCTGACAGCGATAGGGCGGTTGACGATGTTCCGCTTCGGGGCTGACATGCGAAATCCAACATTGCAAGTGAAAGATTGGCCGTGGGTCAGTTGAACTTGTGCTTTCGACGACAAATCAACGTTGCTTGGCAGCATTGCCGATTCTGAAAGCTGCTGTTCATTAAGAGTTTGCCAGGTTCGACGACCTCACAGGTCTAACCTTGCGGAAATGGCGGCTTGCGCGCAGAATATTGCTTAGTCAGTTTTACATGTTTTGGACAGGCGATCAGTTAATTGAAAAACAAGATTATTCTGACGAGCGTAGGTTCGCTCGGAGACTTGTATCCCATCGTAGCTTTGGCGCTTGCTTCCAAGGACTTCGGTTTTGCACCCATGCTTGCCGTGCCAGAAAACCACGTCGCTTTGGTGCGGTCGTTTGGTCTGACTGCAGAACCTGTCATGCCAGATTTCGACGCAGCCCGGATAAAACTAGGGCTGACCGAAGCCGAAGCAGTCAGAGCGTTAATCGAGGATGTCGATTTCTTAATTCAGAAAGTCTTGTTGGCCACTCTGGCTGAAAGCACTCAAGCACTTGACGGCATCGCCGACGGTGCCATTGCGATTGTGGGGGCATTAGTTTCATTGCCCGGGCCAATCATCGCAGAGAAGCGAGACATTCCGTTCGTTCCAACGATTCTATCGCCGATGCTTACAATGTCGGCATGGGACGCTCCAACTGGTCCCGGTTTCGGTATGCTGGCGAAACCTCCCGTTGGGCGCCTGCGATACCTATGGAATAGAGGTTGCCTCGCAATTATTCACTTGGAAATGCGCCGACGTTATGCGAGCCAAATCGACAAGGTTCGGATGCACCATGGCTTAGCACCTGCCAAGTCATCGCCGATCTTCCAGATCGATGGAAACCCGCCCCTGCGACTCGGGCTTTATTCCCCGCTCATGGGCAATATTCAAGAAGACTTTCCGGCCAACCTTGTTCAGGTCGGCTTCTCCAACTTCGATGGCGAACATAAACTCGGCAGCAAATATGACGACGAACTTGAGTCATTTCTCAACGAAGGTGAGCGCCCAATAATATTTACGCTCGGTAGCCTGGCTCCTGCAGCGGCCGGTCGCTTTTACAGCGACAGCTTAGCAGTCGCCAGCGAACTGGGTATGCGTGCACTGCTGCTAACTGGCAAGAACGAGATTGGTTGCGGTGCCAATGCGCTAGCGCGCTCCTACGCTCCTCATTCTCAGGTGTTTCCCAAAGCGGCGGTTGTTGTCCACCACGGAGGGATCGGTTCAGTTGGTCAAGCGTTGAAAGCGGGAATTCCCCAACTTGTCGTACCTATGAACGGGGATCAGTTTGACAATGCAGCAAGGATCGCAAGGCTCGGTGTAGGTCGAGTGCTGCCGTTCAAGCACTACAATCCAAATACCGCCGGTTCCTCACTCAAAGAAATCATGGATGACCCTTTCATAACATTACGTGCAGCGGAAGTCGGAAATCGCGTTCGGATTGAGCGAGGTGCTGAAGTTGCAGCAAACGAGCTGGCTAAATTGCTTCTTATGCAGTGACGCCAAAGGCGGAACGAATTTGGAGCTGTGAATGTAAACTATTGCTTTTGCCAACTCCATAAGCTGCCTGTCCGCACCCCACAACTTCCCACCCCTAAACCCCGGATTTCAGCAACCAATCGTGGAAAATCTTGACCGCCCGTTGCTTGAGCGCGCGCGGGCGGCAGACGAACCAATAGCTGTACGGGCTTTCGACTTCCATATCGAACAGTCGCGTCAGGCGCGGGTCGCGGGCATCGGACAGGTGGCTGCCGTGCATAATGGCAACGCCGAGGCCGTTTGCCGCAGCCTCCAGCATCAACGGACCGCTGTCGATATGGTCGATGGTTGCCTGCCATGTCCTTGTTGCGGCGGAAATATGGTTGTCATCGAAGCGTTCGAACGCTGGCAGCAGCCCCGCCGAAAACCGAAAACCCCATAGCAACTACCGAACCCATCGCGGGTCGTACTCGTCCGGGTTTAGTTCGCCTACCGGCGCCCGAAACCCTTCGACATTTCGGACAGTCAGGTTTCGGTCTTGGAAGGAAAGAAACCGCCGACTATTCATCTGCATACCGTACCAGCAGCTTCGCGGCTAATTTCGTTCATTCGATACCGGGTTTCAACAGACCAACGACCAGACGTTGTTTTACTCGGATCCGGCATGGCGGCAATCCGCGTTGCGCCTGCACAAAAACCATTTCAGACCCGAGCCTTTAAAACCGCAGGATAAATGGTGCGCGTTTCTTGGCAAAGGATTGCAGCTACTCTTGGTTATGCTTCAAATAACGCTGACAAGTTTTACTCACGAGGCTGTGGTAGATAAAAAATCATTCTATTCGTGCGATCGTGAATTTGAAAATCATCTAAACTGTCATATCCAAAAAAAAATAGCATATCATTCAGTTTTTATGGCAATCGTTTGTTGTAGGGTATTTCTGTGAAATAAGCATAAGCCGTTAATATTTTATAACATTTTTCTTATGCGCCCGGAACAATGGGTCGGCACCGTCGTTTGACCGAACTGGGTTACCAATCCAACCCGCCTGAAGCGGGAAATACTTTAACAGGGATGCCATTTCATGACGAATTCAATAGTTCGCCTAGCGTTGCTCAGCAGCGTGCCTACCGCAATATTTACATTGATGTTGCCGCAGAGCGCATATGCGCAAGCAACGACTTGCTCACAAACCGGTAGTAACATTACCTGCGTCGATGGTCCGGCTACGGTTTTGACTGCCACAGCTAGCGCGGGAACGGCTACGGCACCTGCGCCGGGTTTGGTTGTCCTCAACACTACTGCACCGACGACAATCGTATATTCCGGCACCGGGCCGATCTCCACCACTAATGTTGGCGCGGTCAACCTGACCTCAACCGGCGGCGCGCTCAATTTTGGGGCTGCTTCAGGCGTCTCTCCTGTTAACATTCGCACCTCCGGCGGGGTTGGTGCCAATGGGGTATTGCTTAACAACGTCGGCCAGGCCGCGAACGTTACGGTTGGCAACATCTCGACTACCGGCGCGAGCTCGTTCGGGGTGCGGTCTAACGGCGGCACCGATCTGACGCTGCGAACCGGCGACATCACCACCACGGGCACTGGGAGCCGCGGAATTCAAGCGAATGGTCAGACGGGTCTGGTCAACATCGTTGCGGGCAATCTGATGACAACAGATCGCGCGATTCAAGTGATTACGACGTCCGACGCCACGGTGGTTGCCGGTAACGTTTCCACGGGGGCCTCCGGTGTTCTCGTCAACGGCAACAACGTCAGCATCACGACCGGCGACGTCGTCGCGGCGAACGGCTTCGGCGTGATCGGGCAGGGCATCGGCGCCATCGGTAACGTGGTTGTCCGTACCGGCGCGGTTACCAGCACCAATGGAGCGGGTGTCGGCGGCAGTGCCTTCAGCACCGTCGGCAGTGTCGACATCGGTTGCGGTACAGTTACGTCGAACAGCCCAGGCGCGGCGGCTGTGTTCGCTCAAAACAACGGCTCTGGTGCGCTCACCATCAACTGCGGTGCAGTGACCAACGTCGGCAATAACGCCGTTTTTGCCCGGTCGTTCGCTGCTACCGACGGTGGCAATATTGCGATCACGACCACTTCCGCAGCATCGAGTAACACCAGCTTTTCCACGCTCTTCGCTCAAACGAACGGGACCGGCACGATCACGGTTAATGCCGGTACTGTCACGGGCGGTGCGAACGGAGCGGGCGTAGGTGGGGTCGGCATCGACCTGATCACCGGCACTGGTGCGATCAACGCTGGCTATGGCAACGTGACGACGGTTGGTACCGCGCTCCAGTCAAACTCGACTGGCACGCTCAATTTGCGCGGGACAGGCGCGACATTGCGAACCTCGGGTGCGGGATCGACTGCGGCGCTCATTAACGCCAACGGCGTGACCGGCAACCTCGGCAACGTCACGACCACGGGTGCTGGCGCGCAAGGTGCGGTCATTACCTCCACTGCTCCGGTCAACCTGACCGTCGGTAATGTGGCGACCACCGGCAACGGTGTTACGATCAACGCAGGCACCAACGCCGTTACACTTGTGACCGGCACGGTCGCCGCGAATGAGGCTGGTGCCACTGGCACCGTCATCAATGCCACCGGTCCGATCGTCTTCACCGGCGGCAGGCAGTCGGCCAATGGAGCAAATGCGCTGGCGATCAACGGCGGCGCGGGTGCGATCAACGTCAACGTCGCGGGTGCCTCGACAACCGGCACCGGTAATGCGGTCAATATCGTCGGAACCGGCCCACTTACATTCGCAAATAGCGCCGCGATCTCCACAGTCGGGGCCAATTCAACCGGCCTGAACGTCTCTGGCGTGACCACCGCCGCAGTCAATTGCGGCAATGTGGCGACCAGCGGCGCTAACAGCCCAGCAGTTGTTGTTGCCGCCAATGGCACAACCAACGTAACATGCGGTACGGTAACCACCACTGGTGCCAGCAGCGATGCGATCCTTGTGACCAACACTGCAGGCAGCACCACAATTACCGGCGGCACCACGTCGGCCACGGGCGCTGGCTCACGCGGAATCGTGGCCAGTTCGTCAGCTTCAGCTGCGGCTGGACTATTAACGGTCAACACCGGTGCAGTGACAGCCAACGGTAACGCCGTTGTCGCGGGCTCGACCGGCAGCGCCAATGTCGTAGTTAACGCCAATGGTAACGTGACCTCCACCACCGGCACCGGCATCACCGCTACGACGGCTGGAACGACTTTGGTCACGATCGGCGCTGGCACAACCACGACCGGCGTCCAAGGGGCAAACTTGCAGGGTACGGCGGGCAATACATTGGTCGTCAATGGCACGCTGCGTAACAGCGCTGGTACGACACCCTACACGGTGCTTGCGGGCGGGCCGTTCACGCTGACGCTTGGCACGTCGGGTTCGATCGTCGGGCCGCTGGCCTTTACGACAGGTAACGACACGTTCAACAATCAGGGTACTTTCGCCCTGCCTGCGGCGCTGGATTTCCTTGCCGGAACCGATGTGCTGAATAACAGTGGCACGCTGAGCGCGTTCAACGGTACATCGACGATTGCCAATCTCGAGACGCTCAACAATAGCGGGCTGATCGACATGCGCGACGGTGTGCCGAATGATGTTGTCAACCTCGGCAACGCCAATTTTGTCGGATCGGGCGGCTCACGCCTCGGCCTCGATATCGGCGGCGGAGCGGGTGGATTGACGTCGGACCGACTTATCCTTGGCGGTAACGTCAGCGGTTCGACCGCGCTCAACCTCAACTTTCTGGCTGGGTCTGCAGTAGTTGATCGCGACGGCGTATTGATTGTCGATGCGGGAACTGCGACTGGAACACCGTTCACCTTTGCAGGGCCTTCGAGCGCCGGATTAATCAATTTCGGGCTGCAACAGACCGGCGGGGATACTTTCCTTGTCTCTACTGTTGACGAAGCGGTATTCGATTCGCTGGCGGTCAACCAGATGAGCAAGGAAACAGCGTACCAGTCGATCGATGCACATGTTGCATGTTCGGCCTCGCGTCGCAGCAGGGGCGATGCCGAAAGCAGCCCGTTCAGTCTCTGCGGGCAGCTTTATGCCAGCAACGACCGGGTCGGCGGCAACCGGACGGCAAGTGCGTTCGGAACCAGTCTCGACTTCAACGACCGGCGTAAGACCGAGCGTCGCGGCGCGCAGCTGGAGGCCGGTTTCAAAGCGGGAGGCAATTTCGAAATTGGGCTGACCGCCGGTTATACCCATGCCGAGACTGACATGCGGTCGGGTAGCGGCATAGATATCGATGGCCACAATGTGGGCGTTTACGCACAATTCGGCTCAGACTCGGGTCTGTATGCCGGTGTGATGGGCCAGCGTGGTCGTTTCGATGTCCGCTTCGGTAATGGCGACATCATTCCGCTGGTAACATTCGACGGACGCACCACCTCGGTCGATGGCGAAGTCGGCTTCCGTGCTGGGCGGCTTGTCGGCGCAGCACTCGATGCCCATATCGGGCTATCGTGGGTTCGCACCCGGCTCGACGACTTTACGACCGGCAACATCAATTTCGACAATGACAAGTTCAACAGCTATCGCGGACGCGCCGGTGCACGCCTGACCTTTGACGGTGCATACGCTCCGTTCATTGACGGCAAAGTGTATCACGAGTTCAAAGGCGACGGCGACGTAAACCTCGGCAGCGGTTCGTTACTTGATCGTATCGACGGTCGCGGTCGTGGCACTTGGGGCCGGATCGAAGCAGGCGTTGCCGGAGCCGGCATGCTTTCGGCTTGGGTCGATGTCGGCGATGTTAAGGGCTGGGGCGTCCGCGCCGGTTTCCGCTTCTAAGGCTTAGCACGATCGACCGCTAAAAAATTGGGCGTCCGGGAAACCGGGCGCCCTTTTAGCTGCGTGACCCATCCAACCGTGTGATCGCCCCAAACTCAAGGGCACCCACTTGGGCAAATGGAGTGGCCGATGTGGGTCGCTTAGCGTATGACACGTAACGATTGATCTGCCACAACTTTCCCACCCCTAAACCCCGGATTTCAGCAACCAATCGTGAAAAATCTTGACCGCCCGTTGTTTGAGCGCGCGCGGGCGGCAGACGAACCAATAGCTGTACGGGCTTTCGACTTCCATATCGAACAGCCGCGTCAGGCGCGGGTCGCGGGCGTCGGAGAGGTGGCTGCCGTGCATGATCGCAACGCCGAGGCCGTTTGCGGCGGCCTCCAGCATCAATTGGCCGCTGTCGATATGGTCGATGGCGGCTGGTTTTAACCGCGGCACATTCATCGCGTCGCGCCACGCATCGAATATCATCGGCATATCGCTGTGGACCATAACTGTGTGTTTTGACAGGTCATCGGGCGTTTTGATGGCGTTCTCCTTTGCCCATTCCCCCGAGGCGATGGCGTATACGACGTTGCGGTCGAGCCGTACGCTGTAAAGTTTGGGGTCGACTTCGGCGGCGATGATGATCGCGGCATCGACGACGTCGCCGAGCAGATTTTCGGCATGGCCCGATGTATCGACGTCGATATGGAGTTTGGGGAAGGCCTTGCGCAATTCGGGCAGGCGCGGGATCAGGCGTTGGGTGCCGAACAATGGCAGCACGCCGAGCCGCAGCCGGTATTCGCCGCCTCGTCCGGAGAGTTCCTCAACCGCTTCGGCCATCGCATCCATCGCCGGTTCGATTGCCGCCAGCAGTTGCTCACCATCGGCGTTGATCACCATCGCCTGAGCGCGCCTGTCAAACAGCGATTTGCCGATGAAATCCTCTAATGCCTTGATACGCCTGCTAAGCGCGGGGGGCGACAGCGCCAATTCGCTAGCGGCGGCTTTGGCTGAGCCGAGCTTGGCCACACGCAAAAACGCTTCCAATGATCTAAGGGGGGGTAACCGGCGCATAAGCATCATTCTCCTAATTCGTTGCGATGCAACAAATGGTTCCGCAGCGATGCCCCCCGCGTAAGCCTGCGTTTAACCGTGCTATTGTCTACCCGAAGGTTGCGTATTCCACAACTGGAATTGCGTTCTTCGCACTTGCACAAAATTTGTCCTGACGACATATGTGACGGGCCTTATAGGCATCCTCTCCTAAAGACTTTCATAGGGTCGGCTTCGGTCGACCCTTTTTTTATGCAAAATCGGTGGGTTGGAGTCGCAATTCTGGAACAATCTCCTATTTTGGCTGCTCAACCATAGCGAGGCAGCGAATGTCCCCGAAAGCAAAAGCCCCCAAACTGCAAGTTGCCAACGCCAAGCTCGAAGATTCGGGGCGCGGGCTGGCGCGGATGTCGCGCGAGTTTATGGCGGCCAACGGTCTGGTTCAGGGCGACGTCGTCGAAATCGTCGGCAAATCGAGCACAGCGGCCCGCGCAGTTGATCCTTATCCCGAAGATGAGGGGCTGGAGGTTGTCCGGCTCGACGGCTTGCAGCGCGCCAATGCCGGGGTGGGCGCGGGCGATCATGTCGAACTGCGAAAAGTCGAATCAAAACCGGCAACCAAGGTTGTCTTTGCGCCCGCGCAGCGCGAAATTCGGCTGGAGGGCCCTTCGCAGGCTTTGAAGCGCAGTTTTCTGGGGCGACCCGTAGTGGCAGGCGACGTCGTTGCCACTCACGGCCAGCAACGCGTTGCGCCCGACGATATGCCCCCACAATTGCGCCAGATGCTGGCTGCACCTGCGTTCGCTTTGGCCGAAATCCGGCTGACTGTGGTTTCGACAGTCCCCAAAGGCATTGTGCATATCGACAATGAAACCGAGGTCGAACTGCGCGCCGAATTTGCCGAGATGAAGGAAGGCAGACGCGCTGACGTAACCTATGATGACCTTGGCGGCATGGGCGATACGATCAAGCAATTGCGCGAAATGGTCGAACTGCCGCTGCGCTATCCCGAACTGTTCACTCGGCTGGGCGTTGATCCGCCGCGCGGAGTGCTGCTGCACGGACCGCCCGGCACAGGTAAAACCCGGCTGGCGCGGGCGGTGGCCAACGAAAGCGAGGCCGAATTTTTTCTGATTAACGGGCCGGAAATCATGGGGTCGGCTTACGGTGAGTCGGAAAAGAAGCTGCGCGAGGTGTTCGAAGCAGCAACCAAGGCCGCGCCATCGATCCTGTTTATCGACGAAATCGATTCAATCGCACCAAAGCGTGACCAGGTGCACGGCGAGGCCGAAAAGCGGCTGGTGGCGCAATTGCTGACGCTGATGGACGGGTTGGAGCCGCGCACCAACCTGGTGGTGATCGCGGCGACCAACCGGCCCGAGGCTATCGACGAGGCGCTGCGGCGTCCGGGCCGGTTCGACCGCGAGATTATCGTCGGCGTGCCCGACGAAAACGGTCGGCGCGAGATACTGGCCATCCACACGCGCGGTATGCCACTCGGCCCGCGCGTTGATCTAAAAGAACTGGCGCGCACAACTTACGGTTTTGTCGGCGCCGATCTGGGTGCGCTCGCGCGTGAAGCGGCGATCGAAGCGGTGCGGCGGATCATGCCCAAGATCGATTTGGCCAGCGGCACGATTCCGCCCGAAATCCTCGAATCACTGAAAGTCACGCGCGACGATTTCTTCGAGGCGTTAAAACGCGTCCAGCCGTCTGCCATGCGCGAAGTCATGGTTCAGGCACCCGACGTCCGCTGGGAAGACGTCGGCGGTCTCGACGATGCGCAGATGCGGCTGAAGGAAGGCGTCGAGCTGCCATTGCGAAATCCGGATGCGTTTCGGCGGTTGGGGATCCGCCCCGCGAAAGGCTTTTTGCTTTACGGCCCGCCGGGCACTGGCAAGACCTTGCTCGCCAAAGCCGTGGCGCGCGAGGCCGAGGCAAATTTCATCGCGGTCAAATCATCCGACCTGCTGTCCAAATGGTATGGCGAGAGCGAGCAGCAGATCGCGCGTTTGTTTGCCCGCGCGCGGCAGGTTGCGCCGTGCATATTGTTCATCGACGAAATTGACAGCTTGGCGCCTGCACGCGGTGGCGGACGCGGCGAGCCGCAGGTCACCGAGCGTGTGGTCAACACTATCCTTGCCGAAATGGATGGGTTGGAAGAACTGCAATCGGTGGTGGTCATCGGTGCGACCAACCGGCCGACCTTGCTTGACCCGGCGTTGCTGCGACCAGGCCGGTTTGACGAGCTGATCTATGTCACGGTCCCTGACAAGGGCGGTCGGCGGAGGATATTGGGGATCCATACCGCGAAGATGCCGATGAGCAAGGATGTTGATCTTGATGAGATTGCCGAACGCACCGAGCGTTACACCGGTGCCGACCTCGAAGACGTTGTTCGCCGTGCGGGCCTGTTCGCCTTGCGCGAAGGTGGCAATGATGTGAGCGAGGTCAACATGGGGCATTTCAGCCAGGCATTGAACGCATCGCGCGCGACGGTCACAGTCGAGATGGAAGAAGAATATGGCGCGATGGAGAACAAACTGAAACAGGCGGCTTTGCAACCGCAAGGCATGGGGTTTGTTTCGCCCGGTATGATGAAACCGGTGCGCGATTCAAAGCATGACCCGTGAAGTCAGGCGGGCGTAACCAGCGCCCGCCGACCCCAGACGATCAGGAATAACAATGCAGCGCCGGTAAGCGCGAATGTTGCCGGTTCCCACAGATCGAGCAGCGCGACGCCCACGGCGGGCGCGAAAATATAGGCAGCACCGTTTATCGAAGCGATTTTGCCGGCGACGTCGCCCTGTTCGTGCCTGCCGACCGCGAGCGACGCGCCTGCTGTAAAGCCGGGGCGGAAAAGCCCGAAGCCCAATGACGCAATCGCAAAGCCGGTGCTGATACCGTAAAAATCATGGCTCACGCCCGTCAGCAACACGCCAACCAACGCCAGTACCGATCCCAGCAAAACCGAGCTGCGCGGGGCAAGCGACAATATCGGGATCAGCCCCCATTGTGCGAGTAGGGTCGCCATTGCGCCGATCAGCATCACAGATCCGCTTGCCTGCACCGCCTCCATCGGCTGATCGTGCAGACCCAGCCGGTCGCGCACGAGGAAACCTACGACGCCCAACAATATCGCTTGCGCGTGCCCACCGATCAGGCCCGCAGTGAGCCAAGCCACGAGCCGGTCATCGCGCCATCTGAGCCGAACGTCTGTCTGGGGAAGCGCCGCATCAAGGGCTTGCCCTTCGATGTTCTCGGTATCGGGGGAATTCATCGAGGCCGAATTGGGATAGGCGGCCACCGCACCGCGCGCGGCGAAGCGCGGAGTGTCATTGGGAAGCCACCAATGGAGCGCGATCAACACGCCTACGCCAAAAAGTGCAAATATAATCAGCGGGCCGGCAAGGCCGAACGGCGGAAAGATAAGGTAATGCGCGACCGCCGGGCCAATGACTGTGCCGACGCCAAAGGAAGAGGCGAGCAGCGACAGCGCCTTTGCACGCTCGGCGCGTTCGGTTCGGGCGGCGACATAAGCCTGTACTGCGGGCGGGGCGGCTGAGCCGAAACCGCCGTAGAGGCTGCGGAAAATGGCGAACAGTACGAAGGTGACCACCGGTCCGATCATCCCCTCTAGCCCAAACCACAGGACCAATCCGCACAAGCCCATCGACGCGATGAACCCGACGACGCCGAGCGTCATCAACGACTTGCGTCCGCGCCGGTCGGACATGCGAGCCCATTTGGGCGCGGTTATCACCCAGAGCAAGGCAGACCAGCTGAACGCCAAGCTGACCCAT
>JANONL010000252.1:0-4551 GCA_031420815.1 Sphingomonadales bacterium
TTGATCATCTTCCGGCGAGGCGACGTGGCGCACAGCAATTTCTACTGCCGCATCAAACTCCCGAAGGCCGACCGCTATAAGACCATTGCGCTAGGCACTACTGATCCGCGAGCCGCGCGCGAGCTGGCCGTCGATAAAGATGCTGAAACAAGTTCAGGATGAGTGCATTTATCTAAAGTTCTAGGATTACACAAGAAAAACATATCTACACATCCACACAGACCCTGCACAGCTACGGCAAATCAAACACTTACGCCGCCGATCTGCACGGATTCTGCACAGTGGAGGATGGCGATGGCGTTTATCACCGATAAAGAGGAACTCAAACCCGGTTTGATCATCTTCCGGCGAGGCGACGTGGCGCACAGCAATTTCTACTGCCGCATCAAACTTCCGAAGGCCGACCGCTATAAGACCATTGCGCTAGGCACTACCGACCTGCGAGCCGCCCGCGAGCTGGCCGTCGATAAAGACGCTGAAATCCGCGTTTTGCTCAAACATGATCATCCCGTGTTCAATCGCTCGTTTCGGAAAGTGGCGGAGGAATATATCGCCGCGCAGCAGCGTCGCGCTGATACAGGTGAGATTTCCGCCGCGCGAGTTAAAAATCTCAAAAACGTCTTGCTTGGTGCGCTGGACCGATATGTTGGCAGCACACAGGTTCACCTCATAGGGCCGGATCGCTGGAAGCAATATCCAACATGGCGGCGCGAGAACGGGACGGGCCGACACCGCGCCCAGATCAGCGATGCCACCATTGAGTTCGAGATGGGCGCATTCAATGCCGCCATGAACTTCGCAATTAGCAAACGCTATGTTCCCGCCAGCCAACGCTTCGAGGGCAAGCCGAAGCTAAAGACAATGCGGCGCGATGAGTTCACGCTAGAGGAATATCGCAAGCTGCATACGGTTGGGCGCGCATGGATTGCCAAGGCCACAAAAGCGCCGAGCGCATGGGCGCGCACCATGTGTTACAATTTCATGCTGATAATGTGCAACACCGGGATGCGTCCACCCGAGGCGAAGAACTTGCGCTGGCGCGACATCATGGTTGCCACGGATCGTGACGGCAAAGAAATCGTCGTCCTGTTCGTCCAGGGCAAGGGCAAGTCGCGCAAGCTGGTCGCGCCGAAGAGCGTGGGTGATTATCTCGACCGCATTCGTGCTATCTCGAAAGCCACGGGGCAGGACGATGCTGTTTTCACCACCATCACCGGCAAACCCGTCAAATTCCTGTATGAAGACGCCGTTGAGAAACTGCTAACCGAAGCTGAACTCAAAATCGGGCCGAACGGCACACCGCGTTCAACCTATTGCTTCCGGCATACATATGCCACCTTCCGGCTTAGCGAAGGTGTCGATGTTTATATCCTCGCCGAGCAGATGGGCACTTCGGTCAAGATGATCGAGCAGCATTATGGCCATGTGAACACCATCAAACATGCCGACCGTGTTTTGCAGGGCATGAGTGGATGGGAGCCGATGGCAAACGATCCGGCAGACAGGGGCGGCACGGCCCGCGCATCGGCAGGGGCAAAGGCGCGGCTCGCGGCAAAGCCCGTTCGCCGGGGGCAAACAACGCGGAGGTAAATCACCTTCCACCGAATCGCCGATATGCCGCTGGCATTCTTGGTCGAGTAGATCGGTGCAGCTTGATTGGCGGACCTATGGCGCATCGAGCTTCAATGCGACCTGCCATGCAAGCCATTCTGCCAGTATCCCGATGCGCCGCTGGCGCGCTTGATCGGGAGACAGGCCAAGCAGGGTTGGGATAAAGGGGAGACGAGCCTCGGTTCACCCCCAATTCTGCGCCTTGCCGCGTTCGCTTCAACTTCGCCGCTGGCGAACTGAAAGTGGAAGGGACGCGACTCCCCAAATGGGCATTACCGTGGTAATCTCAGTCTATTCAGCAATCAGAAATGCAGCGTTGTTCAACTGAGGCCAGATCGTCCATCGAAATATGATTTGCAACTTGATTGAACCTTGTGTCTGATCCGCACGTCTACCGATGGAATTGAAAAGTCGGTATATTCAAGTGAGGAGGCGTATCATGGGTGATCAGACAGGCACGGCATTGTGGGCGCGGTTCTCGCTTTGGAAATCGGCGCTTGTGATTGCCCCGCTGGCAGGGGCGGCCTTGTTCATCGCGACTGGGACGAGCGCGCAGACCAGTGGCAGCACCGCACCGCCGAACCAGCCTGCGGCATCAACCACCGTCGCGCCAAAGCCAGCACCAGATGCCGCTCGGCGTGGTCGTGGCCCGAAAGAGAAGACCAAAATTCTTGTCGGTCGAACGGCGGCCCCCGACACTCCGGCTGATCCTGCTACTCCGGCACAAACAGTCTCGCCAGTCGCACCGATCGATGCCCCCGACGCTGCGCGTCGTGGCGGTCCCAAGGGCGGTGGACGCGATAAGGAAGACACTGGCCGGACAGAAACACCCGCGCCAAATGATGCCCCTGCGGATGAGCGGCGAAAGGAAGGACCGAAGGGTGACAGCGGCTCGGATGCGCAAGGCCGGGTAAGCACGACACCTGCTCCCGATACTCAGCCAGCGGGGCGCGGCACAAAGCCGAAAGGTGCTGTCGATCACGGCCGAACAGCTACAACACCGCTCATTATCGGCACGCTCGGTACTGCCGCTGTTCTGGCATTGGTGGTTTCCAGCGGCAATGACCGGCCTGCCAGTCCATAGCCAGCATTGGCACCACGCCGCGCAGGAAACTATCGCTCCTCCGCTGGATTTTGCAGCAAGTGCAGAACCGAACCATAATGGTCGGTCCAGCGCGCAAATCCCGTTCGCTGCCGCAATGGTCTCCATCCATCCTCTGCATCGGACGACGCAGCAGGAAACCTCTCCAGCGTGCGTTGCAAATCGCCGTTTGATCGCGCCATCACCACCCAGACCGAGGCGGTTTCGCCTGCATCAAGATCAGCCTGCACCGGAACATGCTTTTTCAGTGCAGCCGCCCATCCGCGCGCCTTTGCCTCTCTGGCCAGAACGGGTTCAAGGTTGAGATAGCGGTTGGAGATATGCACGAGCAGCGTGCCGTTCTTGGCCAACACCCTATCATAGACGTCGAACGCCTCGCGCGTTAGCAGATGCGTCGGCACGGAATCGGATGAGAAAACATCCATCACCAATATGTCGAGCGAGGCGGGCAGTTGCTGCGCCAAAGTCAGCCGCGCATCGCCGATCCGAACGGCGGCGTTCGGCGCGCAGTTAATCATGTAAGTGAACCAGCCCTGCTTGATCGCAATATCGACGACCAGCGGATCAATCTCATAGAATGACCACGTCTGTCCCGATTTCGCATAGCAGGACAGCGTTCCCACCCCCAAGCCAAGCACGGCGATGCGCGCCTTGTCTCCGTAGAGCGCGGGCGCTGCGGTGAGCACCTGGCCCGCGCCCGATTGCGGACCGAAATAGGTGGTCGGTTGCAACAACTTGCCGGGTTCGAGCCGCTGCGCGCCATGCGTGGTTGTGCCGTGCGCCAATTTGCGGACAGTCCCTGTTTCATTCTCGCGCACTGTATAAATGCCGAAATAGCTGCGTTGCCGCAGATTGTTTGCGCTGAGGATCAAGGCATCAAAGCCAGTCAGGGCGAGGATGCCGCACAGGGTGACGCAGAGCATTACGGCCTTGCTGCGCCAGACGAAAAATAGCGGCAGCGCGAACAGGCCCGCGAGCAGTATCTGCGATGGCTCGATCCATTGGAGGGCAACCGCCGCTGCGAGCGCCATCGCGGCCAGTGCCACTCCGATTGCAACAGGGCCTGTCTTCCCGTCGCGCTGATGCAGCATGGCGATGGCGGCGATGATGAGAACGGGGAATTCATAGGTCCAGTCAAACACCAGCGGCGCGACAATCGCCACCAGCATCCCGCCCAGCGCTCCCCCTGCGGCAAGGATCAGGTAGAATGCTGTGAGGCCTTCGGCAGGAGGCCGCTCATTGAAAAGTTGCCGGTGGAGGGCGAGGCTGGCAACGAACAGCAGCGCCATGGATGCCACGCCGGTGACTTGCACTTCAAAATCATCCGTCGAAAGCGCGATGAATGCTAATGCGGCGATCAACGGGACGGCGTAAGTGGCAACGTGATCGATGGAGAACAGCCATAACTAAAGAAACTGGTAAAATGGCGAAGCTTGTGGTATGGAAAAAGGTAAAGCGTAGTACTATACCAGAAGGTAGAAAATGTATTAAACATAAATGGGTTTTTGATTTTATCAAACCCTATCTATCTTTTAAGCATGCCTACAAATTAATATATTCCAGGAATGTACACAATTCCAGGCTTCATGTACAACATATTGTATCAAATATATTTTAACAAGTGTGTTGCATGCCCATATAGTGTTACAGATTACAGGGCTTCATTTGGAGAATAAATGATAAGCCTGGCAGCACTAAATCCAAGTAATTCCCCTCATCCCTTAAAAGACACCTCTAAATATAACTAGAAATTTCAAATAGTTAGTAAAGGAAAAGTACAAAGATACAACAGATATGTGTTGAGCCAAAAACCTGTGCATTCACAACAAAACTGGGAT
>JANONL010000253.1:0-4404 GCA_031420815.1 Sphingomonadales bacterium
TCGCCCGGCCATGAACCATAGACACGCTTGCCCGATTTGCGGTCGATCCGCACCAGCCGCACGCCATTGGGTGCAACAAATGGGGTTTTCGGTAGGTCAGCCATCGCCACCCGCGCAAACTGTTTGAAAATCGGCGCGGCGATTCGTCCACCCTGCGCGTAACCACCAAGACTACGCGGCTGGTCATAACCCAGATATACCCCTGTCACGAGTTGCGGAGATCCGCCGACGAACCAGACGTTGGTCGGGCCGGTAGTGGTCCCGGTCTTGCCGAACAACGGTCGGTCGAGGTCACGCAAGATCGTCGCGGTCCCTCGCAAGATCACGCCTTCGAGCATATGGACAACCTGATAGGCGGTGATCGGGTCCATGACCTGTTTGCCCGCAGCGGAGAAACGCGGCATCGCCCGGCCGTTCCAGTCCTTGGCAATGCAACCCTCGCACGCCTTCCATTTGGCGGGCCAGATGACCTTGCCTTTGCGGTTCTGCGCATAATCGATCAATGTCGGTTTCAATTCACGCCCGTGATTGACCAGCATCGAGTAAGCGTTGGTTATTTTGAGTACCGTCGTGTCGCCCGCACCCAGTGCATAGGACAGATAGTTCGGATAATCACCGATGTTCATGGCACGGAAGGTATCGGTGACATTGTCCATACCCGAATCTGCCGCCGCGCGGATGGTCATCAGGTTGCGCGATTGTTCCAGCCCCCAGCGCATCGTTTGCGGTCCGGCACCGCCACCGCCGAAGTTGCGGAAACATTTCTGGCCCAAAGATGCCGACTGCCAAACACAATATGGGCCATCGACGATAATCGAAGTCGGCGTCATGCCGTTGTCGAGCGCGGTCGCATAGACAAAAGGTTTGATCGTCGAACCCGGCTGACGCTGCGCCTGGGTAGCGCGATTGAAGCTGGAAATACGATTGTCGAAGCCGCCCTGAATGGCAAGAACTCGACCGTTCAACGGGTTTTGTACGACCATGCCACCACCGACCTCCGGCACCGAGCGCACGGCGTAGGTGTTAGTGCCGCTCGGCGCGACAGCGATAACATCGCCTGCTTTCATCGTTGCCGGGCCACCGTTCAGCAGCCCGACTGAGCCATCGGCAAAACCGACACGCCCCCGCCTCAAAGCGACGCCTGCGCGCCAATTCGAATAATCGATGCCGACATTGGTCGAGGCAAAACGCGAAGCCCATTTGTCGTCGGACACATCGACCGTGCCCATATTGGCCTTCCAAGCTTTGCCCGCGTTAAAGCGCAGCAAACCATCGCGCAGCGCCTGCGTCGTCAGCATCTGATAATTCGGGTGCATCGACGTGCGGACCCAAAGGCCACCGGAGTAAACGCTATACGGCCCGTCCTCGTCGGATTCGCCAAAACGTTCGATCAACTGGCGGCGGACTTCTTCAGTGAAGTAACCGCCGATGTTCTTGTAACCCGTTCCGCGCTGGGCAATCAGGCCCAAGGGTTGGACTCTGGCCTCGGCAAGCTGCGCCTCGGTTATCCAGTCATTGTCATACATTTCACCCAGCACCCAATTACGCCGGGCAATCGCCGCATCGGCGTTTTTCAACCGGCCATAACGCTCTGGTGCCTTTGGCAAGATCGACAAAAACGCCATTTCGTGCAGTTGCAGTTGCTCCACGCTTTTACCGAAATAAGCCTGCGCCGCTGCCTCTACCCCGAACGATTGTCGACCGAGCGCGATTTCGTTGAGGTAGAGCGACAAAATCTGTTGTTTGTTGAGCACCGATTCGATGCGTTTGGCGAGGATCGCTTCCTTGATCTTGCGCGTATAACTATATTCGTTGGTCAACAGCAGGTTTTTCGCCACCTGTTGTGTGATCGTCGAAGCACCGCGCGAACGGCCGCTGCTGAAAATATTATCGAAAATAGCCGAGGCGATGCCCGGATAATCGATGCCGCCATGCGTAAAAAATGTCTTGTCCTCTGCGGCAAGGAACGACCGGATCAGCAGCTTTGGAAAATCGGCATATTCCAGCTGCACCCGCCGTTCGCGGGCGTAGCTGTGGAATGGCTGACCATCTATATCGCGAACAACCGTCGGCAGTGGCGATTCATATTCCACCAACGCTTCCGCATCGGGCAGATTGCGGCCGATAACCACCCAAACCAGCAGCAAGAACAGCAGCAAGGCACCCGTGGCATAGGTCGCGCGGCGAAACCATTTACCCTGCCACAAGCCCTGCCAGCGACCGACAAAACCGTCGACATCACGGCGCAGCTTATAGCTGATGTTGGTCGGTTCTTCGGCGGCGGGTGCGTTGCTGTCCATTACCGGCCCTATCTAGCCGATTTGCCGGTCACGTCCAGAAAGTTAATCAGTCGCCGGTCGCAATTTTACGCAGGACGTGTGCGTCAACGCGACGCCAACCGTCTGGCGAAATGCACTTGAATTGCGCTGGCGACGCTGCGGCCAATTTTTTGCTGGCCTTCGCTAGAGGCAAGAAATTCGACGTCCGACGCGTTGCTGACGTAACCGGTTTCAAACAGCACCGAAGGCGTGTCGGGCGCTTTCAACACAATAAACGAAGCAAAGCGGTGCGAATTCGACCGCAACCGCATATTCGGCTTTGCTTCACGCAACAGCAGTTTGGCGAAATCGGCTGACACATTCATTGTCTCCCGCTGGGTCAGGTCGATCAAGATCGAAGATACATTGGCGTCGGCGCCGCCCAGATTGACCCCGTTGATGATGTCCGATTTGTTCTCGCGCGACGCGAGCCGTTGTGCTTCACGGTCGGAGGCGACTTCGGATAATGTATAGACGGTGCCGCCGTTCGCATCCTGGCTTTCGGCGCTGTCGGCATGTATCGAGATAAACAGGTCGGCATTCATTTTGCGGGCGATGCCATACCGGTCCTGCAACACAAGGAAGCTGTCAGTGTCACGGGTTAACGCGACCCGCACGCGGCCGGACTTCAGCAGTTCGCTGCGCACGGTTTTGGCAATTGCCAGCGTAATGTCTTTTTCGCGCTTGCCGCCGTGCGGGCTAATCGCGCCGGGGTCATGCCCACCATGCCCTGCGTCGATGACAACCAATGGCAGTAAGGCGTCTGCAGGGCCACTGATTTTAGGCAACCCCTTGGCTGCGCCGGATTTAATCGGCGCATTAACCTCGTAACGACGTTTCGGCGGCGCCGAACGAAACTGCGCTGGCGGCAAGATTTCAGTCCGTCCCTTGCCAACGGTACCGGAAAACTCCGATGGTGCTGCATAACGAAGGTTCAGCCGCAGGCTTTTGCCGTCATCGGAAAATGTGCCGCCGGTGACAACTGCCGGTTGGCCGAGGTCGAGTACGATGCGCGCGGTGTCGCTATCGAACTGACCTTGTCGAACGCTCCGCACTGGGCCACCTGCTGCGGAAATGGGGCCAGTTGTCGCGCCGGTTACATCGACGGCAATACGGTCGGGTCCAGCCAGCGTGAATATCGCAGCTTTGTTGACGACATCGTCGAAGCGGACAATGATGCTGCTGTCATTTGCGGCGATATCGCGGATCGCGCCAGCATACGCAGGCGACATGGTAAACGGCAATACTGCAAAGAGAGCGGTGCCCAGCATGAAGATGTTATGCAATTTTAGGTTGCCACCGGTCCAGATTTTTCTTTGCGCCACAAAAAGGCCCCCGCTCCATGTTAAACAGCTGATTAAGCATGGAGCCGTAAAACGCCGTATCCAGACAGGGTTAATCACGCATTAGGCATGTGGTGACGTATGTCGTGTCCCGGCGGCGAGCGGCATTTTGCCGAAACCAATGATTCCCCGCCCTTGCCGTGGCCTTGCTTGGGTGCTAGCGGTGTGTTGTGACGGGGGTCATTCATTACCCTAACGTCATTTTGCAGCCGGATGCTGCCAGTATTTCCGGCGTTTTAACAGGTTGACGCTGCATGAGGCATGATATTTCCACCCCCGCCGCCCCTACAGGGATTGGCGCATGGGCCGGAAATCAAGCGCGCGCGAATTACGCCCGCCATGCATTTGCAGCAGACGCAATTTTTTCTTGTCCACCAATTCGCCATGTCCGCGCAGACGCTCCGCGTCCCTTGCAGCATGGCATCAACAATAGAGCCAGCGGCCTTCGGCTGACAACCGGACGGTCCGCCCGCTGGAGTAATATCAATGACGACGCGTATGCTAATCGACGCGCGGCACCGGGAGGAAACCCGGGTCGCTGTCGTAACAGGAAACCAGATCGAGGAGCTTGATTTCGAATCTGCCGAGCACAAGCAGCTCAAAGGCAACATTTATCTAGCCAAAGTAACCCGCGTCGAACCGTCGCTGCAGGCGGCGTTCGTCGATTATGGCGGCAATCGCCACGGCTTTCTGGCTTTTGCCGAAATTCACCCCGATTATTATCAAATCCCGCGTGAAGATCG
>JANONL010000254.1:0-8250 GCA_031420815.1 Sphingomonadales bacterium
GACTTCCGGCTTGACCCGAATTCACCGATCAAGTGACATAAAACGACCATTGTCTAAATTCTGCGTCACCCCCCGACTTGATCCGGGGTCCATGGTCTAAGCGTAAGGCCATGGAATCGGGCTTTCGCGGGAATGACAATGAAGTTTAATTCGATGATTTGCTCTCTGACGCCAAACTTTTGCCTTTCTCATCCGGCACCACCCAAATCGCGATATTGGCGAAAATTACCAGTGCTGCCACAACCATCAGCCATACTTGTTGGCCAACACCGTCCCGCTGCCAGCGTTTCCATGCACCAAACAGAAGTACGAAACCGGTGAACATTGCGATGGACAATATGATATTGAGCATGCACCCGAACTAGCACCGGCTCCAAAAGAAGCAATACGGGACCTGATAATGAGCGACCTACGCACCTTCTACCCCCCAATTGCCGCCTATGTTTCGGGCGTGCTCGACGTCGGCGACGGGCACCAGATTTATTATGAGCGTTCGGGCAAACCGGGTGGCAAACCTGCGGTGTTTCTCCACGGCGGGCCAGGTGGCGGCTTTTCCGACACGCACCGCCAGTTGTTCGATCCCGAAATCTATGATGTATTGTTGTTTGACCAACGCGGATGCGGGCGGTCGACGCCGTATGCCGCGCTGGAGGCAAATACCACATGGCATCTTGTCGCCGATATTGAACGGCTTCGCCAACTTGTCGGTGCCGAAAAATGGCTGGTGTTTGGCGGCTCTTGGGGATCGACACTGGCGCTGGCTTATGCCGAAACCCATCCCAGGCGGGTCAGCGCGCTGGTTCTACGTGGTATATATTTGCTGACCAAAGCAGAGATGGATTGGTATTACCAGTTTGGCGCATCGGAGATGCACCCTGAAAAATGGGAGTGTTTCATCGCTCCGATCCCGGAGGCCGAGCGCGGCGATATGGTCAGCGCCTATCACCGCATCCTGGCGGGTGACGATGTTCCCGCGAAGCTCGAGGCGGCAAAGGCGTGGTCAATTTGGGAGGGCGAGACGATCACCTTGCTGCCCGACATTCAAACGTCGACGACATTCCACGATGGCCATTTCGCGCTCGCTTTTGCACGCATTGAAAACCATTATTTCTTCCACAATGGCTGGATGGAAGAAGGTCAGTTGTTGCGCGACGCAGGGCGACTGAAAGGCATTCCCGGAACGATTGTGCATGGCCGTTATGACATGCCCTGCCCCGCGCGGTTTGCCTATGCGCTGCATCAGGCATGGCCAGAGGCAGACTTCCACCTGATAGAAGGCGCAGGCCATGCATATTCGGAGCCCGGCATTCTCGATCAACTGATCCGTGCGACTGACCGTTTTGCGCACGAATAGCCGAAATTCATGATGGCAATTTTTGCGCCTCTCCCCTAGATGGGGCGCATTCCGACTCATTCCGCCACAGGATATGGTTCATGCGTATTGCCATTGCCTCAGACCATGCTGCCCTTGCGCTAAAAGTCGCGCTGGTTGAGCATATGCGTGGTTTGGGCCATGAGGTGGATGACCTTGGGCCGTTCAACGACGCTTCGGTCGATTATCCCGATTATGGCTATAAGCTTGCCGGAGTTATTGCGGCCGGTGAAGCCGAGTGCGGTGTTGCTCTCTGCGGCACTGGGTTAGGCATTTCGATGGCGGTCAACCGTAACCCTTTCTGTCGTTGCGCTGTTGTTACCGAGCCGTTTTCAGCGCAGCTATCGCGCGACCACAACAATGCAAATGTGCTGGCAATGGGCGCGCGGATTATCGGGATAGAAATGGCAAAAGCCTGCTTAGACGCATTTCTTTCCACCGAATTCGGCGGCGACCGTCATCAGCGCCGCGTCGATAAACTCACCAACCCAACTATCGCCAAGGAACCCGCATGAACAGCCAGCCAGCCAATGATTTGTCCCCAAAAGATATTTCTGGCGTCCAACCAGACGGCTTTTTCACCCGCAACTTGGCTGAAGCAGACCCCGCCGTCTTCGCCGGCGTCCAGCATGAGCTCGACCGCGAAAAGCACCAGATCGAACTGATCGCCTCCGAAAACATCGTTTCGAAAGCGGTGCTCGAGGCGCAAGGTTCGGTCTTCACCAACAAATATGCCGAAGGCTATCCCGGCAAGCGCTATTATCAAGGCTGTGCGCCTTCCGATGAAGTAGAAACGCTGGCAATTGATCGCGCCAAACAATTGTTCAACGCAGGCTTTGCCAATGTGCAGCCGCATTCCGGCGCGCAGGCCAACGGCGCCGTCATGCTGGCGCTGGCCAAACCCGGTGATACGATTTTGGGGATGAGCCTCGACGCTGGCGGCCATCTGACGCACGGCGCGAAGGCCGCCATGTCGGGCAAATGGTTCAACGCGGTGCAATATGGCGTGCATCCCGAAACGCATCTGATCGATTTCGACGAGGTTGAGCGACTGGCGAAGGAACATCGCCCGACGATGATTATTGCCGGCGGATCGGCCTATCCACGGATCATCGACTTTGCCAGGTTCCGCGCAATTGCCGATGAAGTGGGAGCAACTTTCTTTTGCGACATGGCGCATTTTGCCGGGCTGGTGGCGGGCGGCGTCCACCCTAGTCCCCTGCCCCACGCCCATGTCGTCACCAACACAACGCACAAAACGCTGCGTGGCCCGCGCGGCGGGATGATTATGACCAATGACGAGGCGATTGCGAAAAAGATCAACTCGGCCGTCTTTCCCGGCTTGCAGGGCGGGCCGTTGATGCATGTCATTGCAGCCAAGGCCGTTGCGTTTGGTGAGGCTTTGCGTCCGGACTTCAAAACCTATGCTGCCGCTACCGTTGAGAACGCCAAAGTGCTGGCGGCAACGCTCAACGAGCGTGGGGCCAATCTGGTGTCGGGCGGTACAGATACGCATCTGGCGCTGGTCGACCTTAGCCCGTTGGGTGTAACCGGTCGTGATGCCGATGAGGCGCTGGAGCGAGCCGCCATCACCTGCAATAAAAACGGCATACCCAATGACCCACTGCCACCTGTCAAGACCAGCGGCATCCGCGTCGGCTCGCCTGCTGGCACGACGCGCGGTTTCGGACCGGCGGAATTCCGAGAAATTGGCCACATGATCGCCGATATCCTCGAAGGTCTTCGGCAGAAGGGCGAGCACGGCGACCAAGCTGTAGAAGCAAACGTCAAAACGCGCGTCCGTGCGCTGTGTGAACGCTTCCCTATCTATCCCTCTTGAACTATATAGGTGACTTACCCATCTAATACACAGAAGGGAAAATGACCATGGGATATTGTAACGAGTGTAATGCCGAATATGGCGAGGGTGCGAAGTTTTGCCCGCAATGCGGTACCAAAACGCCGGAGCAATTGGCTGCCGAAAGCTTTCCGAACCAAGCCAAGCATTATGTCGGCGAAGCGGCGGATGAATTATGGGGCGCGACCAAGGATGCCTATCATAAGGGCAAGCATCTCGCCGACGCCGATTCAGCGAAAAAAGTTGCTGGCGGTGCCGCGATAGGAGCGCTTGCCGCCGTGGTTGTACCTGTCGGCATAACGACGGGCGCGCTGATTGGTGCGGGGGTTGTGGCTTATCGCCATATGAACAAGAAAAAGAATCAGGAAAAATAACCGCCGATGCGCTGCCCTTTTTGTGGTCATGATGACAGCCAGGTAAAGGACAGCCGTCCGACCGAGGACAACAGCGCGATCCGCAGGCGGCGGCAGTGCGAGGGCTGTGGTGGGCGGTTCACGACATTCGAGCGTATCCAGTTACGCGAACTGACGGTGATCAAATCAGAGGGAAAACGTGAGCCGTTCGAGCGCGAAAAGCTGGAACGCTCGCTGACGGTGGCTTGCCGGAAACGTCCGGTTGATGCGGCGCAGATCGAGAAACTGGCGTCCGGAATCCAGCGCCAACTAGAAACCCTCGGCGAAAACGAAATCGATTCGAAACGTATCGGTGAATTCGTCATGGACGGTCTGAAGACGCTTGATGCTGTCGCCTATATCCGCTTTGCCAGCGTCTATAAGGAATTCACTGAGGCCAAGGATTTCGAGGATTTCGCCGGGAGCGTTGCCGAAGCTGTCAAACCGTGAGTAACGCGCCTGCCATCATCCTTGTCCGCCCGCAGCTGGGCGAGAACATCGGCAAAGCGGCACGGGCAATGCTGAACTTCGGCCTGACCGAAATGCGACTGGTAGCCCCGCGCGATGGTTGGCCGAACCCGAATGCCGGGCCTGCTGCTGCGGGTGCTGACATTGTAATTGCCGAAGCGCAGGTTTTCGGAACGCTGGCTGAAGCCGTCGCCGACATCAATCATGTGTATGCGACCACCGTCCGCAAGCGCGGCGTGATCAAACCGGTTGTTACTCCCGCTAAGGCCGCAGCGGACATCCATGGCAATAATGGTAGCAGTGCGATTCTGTTCGGGGCAGAGCGATCCGGCCTGGAAAGCGACGAACTCGCTTTGGCGCGGACGATTATTACCGTGCCGATCAATCCTGATTTCGGCTCGCTCAATCTGGCGCAGGCGGTTATCCTATGCGCCTATGAATGGTCGAAATTCCAGACAATGGAGAGTCCGCCCCGCGTCGAGATCGAACCACCAGCCTCTCAATTCGAACTCGATGGCATGATCGAGCAGTTGTTCCAAATGCTCGAACCTAAGGGCTATTTTTTACCCGAGGACCGCGCACCGGTTACCCGTCGTACGCTCCGAAGCCTGCTTACCAAACCGGCGTGGAACGCACAGGAAGTGCGAACGGTACGTGGCATATTGACCACTCTGCGACGGAATCGGACAATCGAGAAATAGGTGCTTGGCAGAGTAATGTTATTTCACTATTTTCTGCAACTAACGTTTCTCAAGGATGACCGCCATGCTTTCAATCTTGTTTGCCCTAACACTCGCAGGCAATCCGCCAGTCGCAGCCACCCAAACGCCCGCTACCGAAAAGGTGGTCTGCCGCCGCGAATCTCAAATCGGCTCGCTTGTCCGGAAGAAGAAAGTTTGCCGGACCGAGTCCGAATGGCGCGCGCTTGCTCAGGAATCGAAAGATTTGAGCAATGGCTATCAGCAACGCGCCGGGCAAATGCCTAATCCTTAAAGTATCAAAATAGCCTGCCTCCCCTTTAATAATCAGGATTTTCCAATGACCGTGAGTCTTGCAATATTGCTGCTTGCTGCAGCATCACCCAATACATCTGCACCGGCTGACGGTGCAACTAAGGCAGAAGGTTCGGCTTCAGTGCAGATAAAGCCCAAGAAGCCCAAGAAGATCTGTAGAAGCATTGCTGTTACCGGTAGCCGTTTGGGCAAACGCGAATGCAAAACGCAAGAAGAATGGGACGGTAATATAGACGGCGATCTGGATAACGTCAGCAACAAATCCAATTAAGCCGAATTGGCGGCGTCCCATTGCTCTAATTCGTGGGCGATGGACGCCTCCACGATCAAATCCCACAAAGCTGCTACCAGATGGACGGGCACTCCCTTCGTTGCGGCTGCGGCCTTTACATTGCCGATAACTTGCGCTTTGCGGCCTTCGTCACGCACATCGCTGCGGCTAGGCTTGATTCGGGCGGCGGCATCCATGTAGGAAAAACGGCGGGCTAAGAGACCGATCAGCGCAGTGTCTATAGCATCGACGCCAGCGCGCACCTCCGTCATGTCAAAGCATTTGTTCGGCTCGTTGGGGATAAGGGGTGTCGGCATGGCCGCGCATTTAGGTAGCATAAGCAACAAAGTCGAGCGCGATGTTGACATTTTCGACCGGTGCCGCCATACGCCCGCCTTCGCAATTGACCCTGCATTCCGGTGAAGCAGGTGTCCGGCATGTCCAGCACATGTCGCGCGGTACCGGAAACATCGTTGTTAGCAAATTGGAGACAGATTATGTCGATGCGCAAAAGTTCTAAGTATAAACTTGATCGCCGGATGGGTGAAAACATCTGGGGTCGCCCGAAATCACCCGTCAACAAGCGTGAATATGGCCCCGGCCAGCATGGTCAGCGCCGCAAGGGCAAGCTGAGCGATTACGGTATCCAGCTCCGCGCCAAGCAGAAGCTCAAGGGCTATTACGGCGACGTAACCGAGAAGCAATTCAAGCGCGCTTTCCTCGAAGCCAGCAACATGAAGGGCGATACCTCGCAGAACCTGATTGGCCTGCTTGAGCGCCGTCTCGACATGATTGTTTACCGCGCCAAATTCGCGCCGACGATTTTCGCCGCGCGCCAGATCGTTAGCCACGGGCACATCCGCGTCAACGGCGTAAAGTGCAACATCGCCAGCCGTCAGGTTGCAGCAGGCGACGTCATCAGCCTTGGCAACAAGGCGAAAGAAATGGCGCTGGTTATCGAAGCCCAAGGCCTGGCCGAGCGCGATATCCCTGAATATGTTTCGCCAGACGGCAATGACAAAGTAACTTTCACCCGCGTACCAACGCTGGATGAAGTGCCTTATCCGGTAAAGATGGAACCAAATCTGGTCGTCGAATTCTATTCGCGTTAATTTGGCTTCAAAGCCAACCCAAAGAGGCGGTCTTTCGGGGCCGCCTCTTTTGTTTGTTCACTTTATCTTGAGCTCCGACTTGATAAATGCGCTGCTCTTTTCGAGCAATTCGGAGCGCACCGCGCTGTCCTCCAAATAATGGTCGAGATTTTTGTATATCACCAATTGCGGCGCCTTACCGGCTTTGGTCAACTGGTCCGCCATGAATCTCGATTGACCCACCGCGACATTGCGGTCGACGTCGCCGTGAAACAACAAAACTGGTGCCGTGATTTTTGCCGCATTACGCGCCGGTGACCCTTCGGCGATGTGCGGCCCAGCACCGATGAAATCGCGGTTGATGCGGAAATCGGTGTAGCCTCGGCCTTCTTCCTTCAACTTGGCGAGATCGGTAACCGGGGCCACCGCGACAATGGCTTTGAACAATGCCGGATCGAGCACGCCCGACTGCAAGGCCGCATAGCCGCCGTAAGACCAGCCGAATATCGCCAGCTTGGCCGGATCGGCAATTCCTTCGGACACCAGCCACCGCCCGCTGTCATTGACGTCGCCAATTGCGATTTTCCAAGATTGAAAGCCATTCTGTTGATACCAGTCGTCGCCGTAGCCAGATGATCCACGATAATTGGGTTGCAGCACCGCAAAGCCCTGATTGGCAAAATATTGCGCCAACCAGTCAAACCCCCATTCGTCCCGCGCACTTGGCCCGCCGTGCGGCATCACGATAGCTGGCAAATTCTTGCCAGATGATCCAACCGGCAACGTGAGATAGGCAGGAACCATCGTTCCGTCCGAAGCACGCACCGAAACCGGTTTTACTGGCGAAAGTTTTTGCCCTTCCAATTCAGGTCGGCTCGCAAACAAAGGACTTAAGCTGTTGGTTGTGCGGTCGAAATGATAATATTGCCCTGGGTTCGTGTCGCTACCAGCCCAGATTACCATTTTCTGTTCATCAGCGCTCATTCCGGCAAAATAAAGCAGGGCTGCGTCGGGCAGCGTTTTCGATAACGACGCGCCTAGCTTTTTCAAAACAGGGTCAATGTAAACCGCTTGTCGCTTTTCGGAAGCAAAGCTGTAACCGACGACCCTTTTTTGCCGACCAAGCGTTATGACATTATCTACATCGACGTCGCTCCGGCCAAACACCTTTGTTTTGACTAAGCCTACATCGAGTTTGATTTTGAACAACTCAAACCGGCCATCCACCTTTTCGAAACCATAAACGACATTTTCCAATGGATCGACGGCATACGGATTGAAGCCGATATTCTTTTGAAAATCGAACTCGCCAAGCAATTCCCAATCGGTTTTACCTGCGAGCCGGTAGATGTACCGCCGGATGCCGCTGTCATACCCTGCGTCGGTTTTCATGACGCCCATGATCCTGACATTGCCTTGCCCGTCGCTGATATACTTCGTAGCCAAGCGCGTCGGGCCGACGACGCGTTTCGACGCAAGGCTTTTGGTGTCGACACGGTCAACGCCGTATCCTTCTTCAATTTTAGCGATGCGCGAACCGGTTTTCCCTTCCGGAACATATTCTCGGCCCATTAGCACCGCTCCGTCATCGCCCGGTAACAGGTCAATCAGATTACCACCAAAATACGAAAAGCGTTCGGCGTTATACCCCTGCCGCATTGTTACCAGTTTTAACTCCGTTCCGTCAGCATTGACGGCAATCAGGCGACTAATAGTAACGGGTTCGCCAGCTTCGCGCGTCACCGACCAAACAAGGCAAATCAAACGAGCATTTGATACCCACTC
>JANONL010000255.1:0-6673 GCA_031420815.1 Sphingomonadales bacterium
ACCGATGTTGGGCGAGCGGATAAGGCGCAGGCAATCAAACTCTTTTGTACTGCCCGTCATTTTGTCCGATCAGTCCTTGGTGCGCCCGATGCGCGGTTCGGTACCGTCGATCAGCTGCTCGATGTTGGCGCGGTGCTTCCACAACACGATCAACGTGCAGGCAACCAGTAACGCCACCAGTTCATACTTTTCGAAATATGCCGCAGCGATTGGTGCAACCAAGGCGGCCATCAACCCGGCTACCGAGGAAATCCTAAAAATCAGCAGACCTCCGATCCACGCCACAGCATAAACCACGCCGCCCTGCCAGAACAGCCCGAACATTATCCCTGCGTAAGTGGCAACACCCTTCCCGCCTTTGAAATTCAGCCAGACTGGGTAAAGATGTCCAAAAAAAGCGCCTGCTGCGGCGAAAACTTCTGCACCCGGCAGAAAGCGCGAGGTTAGCCAGACCGCCGCATAGCCCTTGAGCAAATCGAGCAACAGGGTCAGCGCCGCAAGCCCTTTGCGACCGGTCCGTAAAACATTGGTCGCGCCAATATTGCCCGAACCCGTTTCACGGATATCGCCGCCGCCTGCCAATTTGGTCAGAACCAGCCCAAAGGGGATCGAACCCAGCAGATAGCCAAGCAGCAAAGTAACAATCGACGACACCCAAAAGGCAGCCATGGTCCGAATCCTTGTGACGGAGCCAATGCCTATCGTGTTTGTCGTTTGTTCTCAAGTCACTTGCTTCGATACGGTACCACCGATATCAGGAACCCATGACGCTGCCGCCTTCAGCCATCGACCCACATGCACCGTTACTATTTTTCGACTCGGGCATCGGCGGTATATCAGTGGTGCGCGCGGTTCGTGCCGCGTTACCCAACGCTCCGATGATATATGCCGCAGATTATGCCGGACTTCCTTATGGAACGAAGAGCGAGGCTGAAATCGCCGCGCGCGTTCCGGCTTTACTCGGCCGGTTGGTCGAGCGGTTTCGGCCACGAATTGTTACAATCGCCTGCAACACCGCCTGCACGATAGCGCTCAGCCATGTTCGCGCAGCGCTCGATGTGCCGGTGGTGGGTACGGTTCCGGCGATTAAACCCGCATCGGAAATGACGAAAAGCGGCGTTATCGGGCTGCTCGGCACAGCGGCGACCATCCGGCAGCCTTATGTCGACCGGCTGGAGGCCGAATTTGCCAGCGGCATGACACTGCTTCGCCATGCCGCCCCCGAACTGGTCCTCGCTGCGGAAGCGAAGTACCGCGGCGAAGTTGTAAAACCGACGGTCTATACGGAGGCGCTGGCTGGGCTAATGGTTCAACCGGGCGGCGACAAAATGGACGTCGTGATATTGGGTTGCACCCATTTTCCGCTGGTTCAGGATGAACTTGCGACGGCGACGGCTGCCCGATTGCGGTTTGTTGACGGCGCGGCGGGGATCGCGCGACGGATAGTCCATCTGACCAATGATCATGCTTGGCCCGTTGAGCCGTCCACCGGAACTTTCGTCACAACCGGTAGCCTAAGCGACCTCGAACGGTATCGGGCTTCGTTGACAATATTTGGCTTTACCGACCTCGTTCTGCTTTAGCGCTTATTGCGAACGGTTCGCGCTGGATTTTTGTGTCCGGGCCGCTTATGTGCGCGTTTATCAGGATAGTGGATTGATCGAACGGGGCCTGTTGCCGTGAACTACGACTTAATATTCGACAAGGCGATAGACAGGCTACACGCCGAAGGTCGCTACCGCGTGTTCGTCGACATATTGCGTAACAAGGGCGCTTATCCCAACGCACGGTGCTTTGCCGGACATAACGGGCCAAAGCCTATTACCGTGTGGTGTTCGAACGATTATCTTTGCATGGGTCAGCATCCCAAAGTCATCGCCGCGATGGAAGAGGCCTTGCATGACGTAGGCGCGGGTTCCGGCGGCACGCGCAATATTGGCGGCAACACGCATTATCACGTCGAGTTGGAAGAAGAGCTTGCCGATTTGCACGGCAAGAGCGGCGCTTTGCTGTTTACTTCTGGCTATGTCTCGAACGAAGCGACGCTGGCGACGTTGGCCAAATTGCTACCCAGCTGCATTATCTATTCGGACGAACTAAACCATGCGTCGATGATCGCGGGCATTCGGAACTCGGGCTGCGAGAAGCGGGTGTTCCGGCATAATGATTTGGCGCATTTAGAAGAGTTGCTGGCCGACAGCGATCCGGAAGCGGCCAAGCTGATCGCCTTTGAAAGCGTGTATTCGATGGATGGTGACGTCGCACCGATTGCTGCCATCTGCGATCTGGCGGACAAGTATAATGCGCTTACTTATTGCGACGAAGTGCATGCTGTTGGCATGTACGGTGCGCGCGGCGGCGGCATTACCGAGCGCGACGGCGTTGCCGACCGGGTCACCATCATAGAAGGCACTTTGGGCAAAGCGTTCGGCGTTATGGGCGGATACATTGCGGCCGAAAAGAAGGTCGTCGATGTCATTCGTTCTTATGCTCCGGGGTTCATCTTCACGACGTCACTGTCGCCGGTTTTGGTTGCGGGCGTTTTAGCGTCGGTGAAACATCTCAAAGCCTCCAGCGAAGAACGCGACGCGCAGCAGGCGCATGCTGCGATGCTGAAATCGCTGCTAGCCGAAGCTGGTCTTCCAGTCATGCCGAGCGAAACGCATATAGTTCCATTAATGGTCGGCGATCCGGTCAAGGCCAAGAAGATCAGCGACATATTGCTCGCTGAATACGGCGTTTATGTGCAGCCGATAAACTACCCCACAGTACCGCGCGGCACGGAGCGCCTGCGTTTCACACCAGGCCCACAGCATACTGACGTTATGATGCGCGAACTGACCGACGCGCTCAGCGAAATCTGGGAGCGGATGGAGATGCGGGAGTATCTGGCGGCGTAACGCCGCCACACACGTCAGTCGCGGCAATAACCTTCGCCGCTTTTCACCATCAGGCAGTCTTTCTCGCCAGCAAGATATTTGAGGCCGGTTTCGTCGCCGGTCGCCTTTTTCAGCGTGAGCGTTTCATTACCGCGCTTAAAGCTGATACCATCGGCGGTCGCGATACCTTCGTAGCTGGCCTTGGTGTCTAGGTCGGATTGCATTTCCAAAGCGATCTTTCCGTCGGCCCCCGGTGTGATCGAAACATAAAGCCCTTCAGGCCCGGTCCACTTACCCGTCCATGCGGTTACATCCTGCGCCTCTGGCACGCTTTCATCCGGCACGGCGACGGCTTCGGTCCGGGCATCTGTCGCGGGGACTTCGGCTTTTTTGCATGCGCTTAGCAACGAAAGCGAGATGGCGGCAGACAAGATGACTGGATGACGCATTGAAAGCACTCCGCTTGTTAGGTTCCAACGATATGCAACGGTACTTTCGACCACGCAAGCGGCTTGGTCAGGCACTGGTAATCATTTCGGCAAACAATGCCGCGTCAACATTGCCTCCCGACAGAGTTATGGCGGTGGCCCCGTCAACCAGAACCTTCCCGGCCAGCACCGCTGCAAGCGCCACTGCACCGCCCGGCTCAACTACCAAATGCAGCTTTTCGAAAGCCAGGCGCATCGCCGCTGCAACTTCGGCGCGTGTTACCGACACCCCGCTCACGCCTCTTGCACGCAGGATTTCAAAATTGATCGGAAATGTCTGCGGCGTCTGCAACGCATCGCATGTAGTCGGGTAAGCCAAATCCTTCACCGGCAGAATATTACCCGCCGCCAACGACCTGATGATATCATCCCAGCCTTCTGGTTCAACGATGGTAATTGCCGCGTCGGGACAGGCCAGCGACAAGCCCGACGCTAATCCACCACCGCCACAGCAGGCAACGATTTTAGTCGGCCCTGATATTTCGCGTTTGGCCATCTGTGCAGCAATCTCGACGCCCGCAGTCCCCTGCCCCTCAATGACCCAGGGATTGGCAAAAGCGTGGACAAGTATCCCGCCAGTTTGCTCGACAAGCTTAGCCGCTATCTCGTCACGTGATTCGGTGGCACGGTCATAGAACACGACCTCAGCACCCAACGCCTTAGTCGCGTCGATCTTTGCGCGCGGTGCGTTGGACGGCATCACAATTACCGCTGTTATCCCCAACCGCTTCGCCGACCACGCCACGCCCTGCGCGTGATTGCCACTGGACACCCCTACAACGCCCTTTGATCGCTCATCCTCGCTCAGGTCGCTGATACGATGCCATGCCCCGCGAATCTTGAACGAACCAATAGGTTGGAACATCTCGGCTTTGCACCAGATCGTGCGACCATCGACCTCCAGTGGAAGCAAGGGCGTCGGCGGCAATATCTCCGCGATTTTCGCTGCCGCACGCAATACGCCTTCGCGCCTAGGAATGCGGTTCGGATTCAGCAATTCTTGTCCTGTCATAAAAGGTCCCTATATGCTTGGCGCGTAACGAATCTCGGAATTGAGGAACTAGCAGATGAGCAGGGTATTGGTAATTGGCGCGGGCGGCGTTGGTTCGGTCGCGGTGCACAAAATGGCCCAAGTGCAATCGGGGAACGCCGATATTTTTAGCCATATCAGCCTTGCTAGCCGCACCAAATCCAAATGCGATGCCATTGCGGCCTCGGTCATGGAGCGCACCGGCGTGGCCATTGACACCTATCAACTGGATGCCGACGACGTCGCAGCAACCACAAAGTTGCTGAACGAGATCAAGCCCGAATTGGTCGTGAATCTGGCGCTGCCCTATCAAGACCTCAACATCATGGACGCCTGTTTGGCTGCTGGCGTCAATTACATGGACACCGCGAATTACGAACCGCTCGACGTCGCCAAGTTCGAATATCATTGGCAATGGGCCTATCACGAACGGTTCAATGCTGCGGGATTGACCGCCCTGCTCGGCTCAGGCTTCGACCCAGGCGTAACCAGCGTGTTTGCCTGCTATCTCAAAAAACATCATTTTGACCGCATCAACACGCTCGACATTCTCGATTGCAATGGCGGCAACCACGGGCAAGCCTTTGCCACTAACTTTAATCCCGAAATCAACATCCGCGAAGTAACCGCCATTGCCCGACACTGGGAAAATGGCGACTGGGTGGAAACCCCGCCAATGTCGGTGAAGCAGAGCTTCGACTTCGAAGCGGTGGGCGAGAAGAATATGTACCTCATGTATCACGAGGAAATCGAGAGCCTGAAAACGCATTTGCCCGAGATCAAACGCATTCGCTTCTGGATGACTTTCGGCGATGCCTACATCACACATCTTAACGTGCTTCAGGCGGTCGGTATGACGCGGATCGATCCCGTGATGTATGAAGGGCGCGAGATCGTTCCGTTGCAGTTTTTGAAAGCTGTGTTGCCCGAACCCGCCTCGCTTGGTCCAACGACCAGGGGCAAAACCAATATCGGCGACATTGCGACAGGCCTTGGCAAAGACGGCAAAGACAAGACGCTCTACATCTACAATATCTGCGACCATGAAGATGCCTATGCCGAAACCGGCAATCAGGCTGTGAGTTACACCACCGGTGTTCCTGCCATGATCGGTGCGGCAATGTTGCTCACCGGCAAATGGGCGGGGGCTGGCGTGTTCAACATCGAGCAGTTCGATCCCGATCCGTTCATGGAGATGCTGAACGCGCATGGCCTGCCTTGGCAGGTGAAGGAACTGGACGGGCCGCTTCAGTTTTGAACCCCATCAATTCAAACTTCTTTGTCATTCCCGCGAAGGCGGGAATCCATGGCCTGAGCGTTAGACCATGGATCCCCGATCAGGTCGGGGATGACAAAGTGTTTTTAGGATAGGCTGTACTTGTAATGGAAACCAAAGCTGGCGATCCAGGGGCATTTACCCGATTCGACTTAAACCGCGTGCCTTCGCCTGCCTTTGTGGTCGATGAGGTCGCTATCCGTCGCAACCTTGCAATTCTTGCTGACGTCAAGGTGCGGTCGGGCGCTAAAGTTCTGTCGGCGATGAAGGCATTTTCGATGTGGGAACTCGCACCCATTGTCGGTAAATATCTCGACGGCGTGTGCACCAGCGGCCTGTGGGAAGCGCGGCTTGCCAAGGAAAAATATTCGGGCGAGATCGCGACTTATTGTGCGGGCTACAAAAAAGCCGACATGGCCGAAATCGTCTGCATTTCCGATCATGTGATTTTCAACAGCCCCGGCCAACACAGCCGTTTTCGCAGTTTTTTGGACGACAGCGTCGATGTCGGTCTGCGCATCAACCCCGAACATGCGGAAGGGGAAATTGCCAAATACGATCCATGTTCACCCGGCTCACGGCTCGGCTTTCCAGTCAGCCAATTGCGGCCCGAACATCTGGAAGGCGTATCGGGCCTGCATTTCCACACCTTATGTGAACAGGATTTCACGCCGCTCGCCCGGACATGGGAGTCGCTCAAACCCAAGATCGCGCCATATTTCGGGCAGCTAGACTGGATCAACTTTGGTGGCGGTCACCATATTACCCGCGCCGATTATCAATGCGATGAGTTGATCGAGTTCATCAAGCAAGTCCGTGCAGAAACCGGTTGCGAAATATATCTTGAACCCGGCGAGGCAATTGCGCTGGACGCAGGCATTCTCATCGGGGAACTGCTCGACGTCTTCGACAATGGCATGCAAGTCGGCATCACCGACATCAGCGCCACCTGCCATATGCCCGACGTCATCGAAGCCCCCTACCGCCCCGCAATGCTCGG
>JANONL010000256.1:0-1868 GCA_031420815.1 Sphingomonadales bacterium
GATCGCGCGTTTCGACGTGAACGGGTAGAAGTCGGCGGCCCCTGCAAGGCTGATAGCAGACGTCACCGGCCTGTCGCCAAGCCACTGCGGGTCGAGCGCCAGCATCAGCGCGTTATACGCACCTGCGGAATGCCCCGCGACGTTCACACGGGCAGGGTCGCCGCCATATTGCGCAATATTGGCTTGCACCCATTTCACCGCGTCGGCGCTATCCTCTACAAATCCGGGGAAGCGGACTTCGGGGACTTTGCGGTAATCGGGCAGGACAACCATATAGCCTGCCTCGACGAAAGGCCTTGCCGCATAGCTATATTCGGTCCGTGTGCCATTGGCCCAGCCACCACCATAAAAGAAAACCAGAACAGGGCGCGGCGCTTTGCTTTTGCTCGATGTCGACCAGATATCGAGCTTGTTTTTATGAACACCGAAACTCACGCCGTTCGCGACTTTCACCACATCGGTACGACTGACAATCCGGTCGATCGTGTCCACCAGCATTGCAGGGGAATATAAGAACAGGCCGACGCCGACTGCCAGAATGAGGCCAACGAACACGCCTGCCCATTTGAATAATGCGATCATACTGGAATCCCCACCGATTTGCTTTCCGGTTAGTTACGGGTCAATCACGCAAAAAGCTGCAACTTTATTCCTCGGTCAACTCTTCGCCCGGTTCGGCCTCCACGAACCGTCTGGCCAAACCGAAATCATGTCCGGCGCGCAAGAAGCCTTGCAGCTGCTTTTGCCGTTTTTCGGGCGGAGCTGCTTCGCCCGCAAAGGGGCCAATCCGTTTTCTTCGTGCGAAATTGGCAGCGGCTGCAAACTTGCTATCGGTCATATGGCCCACCGCTTCAGCGGCGTCGTCTTCGGCTATGCCGCTATGCCGCAAATCTTCGTCGAGCCGCCTTTTTCCATAACCTCGTGCCACAAAAGACCGGCTGCGCGCCTCGGCAAACTGGGCGTCGTTGACGTAGCCGAGTCCGGCGAACTGCTCGACCAACGCCTCGAGGTCTGCGCTATGTTCGTCATCCCAACCGCGTTCGCGAATTTTGCGGGTCAAATAGATTGCCAGCTTGCCGCGCGTGGTTGCGTATTTGCCGACGTAATGCACAGCAAGGCCGCGCAAACGCGCGTCATTCAATGGCGGCGGAGGTTTTTTCGGAGGGCGGGCATTTCTCACGCCCTATTTGTGCCACAGTCGGGTCGAATTTTGAACTCGTATCGGCGGTTAAAAGCCGACAATAATAAAAATGACGGCGGGCCAAAGGCTCCGGGTCGAATAAAAGCTATAGGAAAACAACATGAGCGAACTCGTGCCGACGCCGACGCAGGACGAATTGCCGCGCCGCCTTTCCGATTTTGCAACGCTGGACCAAGCGCTGGATTATGCCGCGACCGGCAAACGCGGCCTGAATTTCCATGATATGCGCGGCAAGCTTGCACGCGCTTATCCTTATTCCGAGATGCGGGCGGATGCCCATCAGGCGGCCTACCGACTTATCAGTCACGGCATCAAGAAAGATGACCGGATTGCAATAGTCGCCGAAACCGGTACCGACTTTGCCGCGTTGTTCTTTGGCTGTATTTACGCAGGCGCTTGGCCTGTGCCGCTGCCGCTCCCGACCTCGTTCGGCGGCAAGGAAAGCTATGTCGATCAGCTGTCGGTGCAGTTGAAAAGCTGCGACCCGAAAATACTGTTCTATCCGGCAGAGCTGGCCGAGATGGCAGGCGAAGCGGCGAGCGCTTGTGGCGTTGAGGGTATCGATTGGGAAAGTTTTGCCGACCGCATCGCGCTCAAAGCCGACTTGCCTACCGCCGACACCAACGAGATTTGCTATCTGCAATATTCCAGCGGATCGACCCGCTTT
>JANONL010000257.1:0-3562 GCA_031420815.1 Sphingomonadales bacterium
CCGGTGGCAATGATGGCGGTCAACCGTGAGCGGCTGGTTGCGCATGTGCTGGGCGAACGGCGCGCCGATGTGATGGCAGCGCGGGAGCGGCTGGTGGAAAGGCTGAAAAGGGCGGTTGCGTAAGCGGAGTGGGGACGGCAATGGAGCGGGCACATCAACCCAGTTTCGTCACCCTGAACTTGTTTCAGGGTCTTAATTTTCGGCGTGGAAAGTAAGATGCTGAAACAAGTTCAGCATGACGACAAAGATTTGTGAGAATGCCATGCTAATCGCCCTTTTGCCCGGAGACGGAATTGGTCCCGAAGTTATCATGCAAGCGCGGCGTGTGCTTGATGCGTTGGCGATTGACGGCCTGACTTTCGAGGAAGCACTGGTCGGCGGCGCGGCGTATAAGGCGACGGGCCACCCGCTGCCGCCGACGACGCTCGAACTGGCCAAGCGCGCCGATGCGATATTGTTCGGCGCGGTCGGTGATCCTGACTGCGATAATCTCGAACGTCATTTGCGGCCCGAGCAGGCGATCCTTGGGTTGCGCAAGGAACTCGGCCTGTTCGCCAATCTGCGTCCTGCAACGCTCTTCCCCGAACTGGCCGATGCCAGTGCGCTCCGCCCCGAAGTCGCATCGCAGATCGACATGGTCATCGTCCGCGAACTGAACGGCGATGTCTATTTCGGCGAAAAGGGTATGCGCAAAACCGCTGACGGGAAGCGCGAAGGCTATGACATCATGTCGTACAACGAGGACGAGGTTCGCCGCATCGCGCGGGTCGGTTTTGAAACCGCGATGGCGCGCAACAAGAAACTGTGCTCGGTGGACAAGGCCAATGTGCTCGAAACGTCGCAGTTGTGGCGTGATGTCGTGATTGAAACCCACGCCGAATACAGCCAAGTCGAGCTCAGCCATATGTATGTCGACAATTGCGCGATGCAGCTGGTGCGCAACCCCGGCCAGTTCGACGTGATCGTCACCGGCAACCTGTTCGGCGACATATTGTCGGACCAAGCCAGCATGTGCGTCGGGTCGATCGGCATGTTGCCAAGTGCCTCGCTCGATGCGGGCCAGAAGGGGCTGTACGAACCAATCCATGGTTCGGCACCCGACATAGCGGGGCAGGGTAAGGCCAATCCGCTGGCGACCATTCTCTCCGCCGCGATGATGCTGCGATACTCGCTCGGTCTGCCCGAGGTTGCTGACCGAATAGAGACCGCCGTCGCAAAGGCACTTGCAGGCGGTGCGCGTTCGGCGGACTTGGGCGGTACGATGTCTACTAGCGAAATGGGTGACGCGGTGCTTGCTACGCTCTAAGGTAACGCGACCTGTATATCGGTTTTCGAAAAATCATTGCCTTTGAACAATAATGGTTTTTTTTGATCCTTCGCTAACGCGTAGGAAAAGCAGTCGCCGAAGTTGAGCTGAGCCTTGTGCCCGCTCCCCTTGCCAAATGCCTGATAAGCCGAGCGCGCAATTTTTGCTTGCGCCTCTGTAACTGGCATTACAGTCAATGCCAGTATGGATATCATTTCATCGATACGTTGGCTTGATGCCGGATCGCGCTGCCCATCGATAACAATTCCCGTTTCAAGATAGCTAGCCGCCGACATTGCGGGACGATTCGCCGATAATATCAGTTTAGCGAAGCTGGCTATTTCCGGCTCGTTGCGAATGATCGCAACCAACGCAGATGTGTCCACAATCATTTGGGCAGGCCGCGATCATCATATAGAAGCTCGCCATGATCCATGGATTTCCAAGGCTCTTCGAGCCTGCTAGAAACTTCTTCGGCAATCTCCATTACGCGCGCCAGCCTCTCCTCGATAGTCAGCTTTTTCAACCGTTGCTTCAAAGCCTCGGTCACTGCTTCAGTTATGGTCTCACCAGTTCGTTTGGTGATTTCGTCAGCCAGAGCTCTAGCCTCATCGCTCTTTATATTGATCTGCATATTCATTCTAGATTACTCCTGAATTTCTTCTATATATCATATACAGAAAATGTCTGCAAGCTGGTCGCTCCTCAGCCTGAGCGTCAATTTGCGTTGACCGTGGCGGCGGCGCTCGGCAAAGCGGAGCGATGAAGAAAGCCACGGGCCAGAATCGCGAAATCACCTCCAAATGGCGACCCGCAACGCAGGCCGTGCGTGGCGGCACATGGCGTAGTGAGCACGGCGAGACGTCGGAGGCTTTGTTCCTTTCCTCGGGCTTCACCTATGACGATGCCGAAACCGTAGCCGCGCGCTTTGCCGGTGAGGCCGACGGCATGACCTATTCACGGTTGCAAAACCCGACAGTGCAGATGCTTGAAGAACGCATTGCCCTGATGGAAGGGGCGGAGGCTTGCCGCGCGCAAGCGACGGGTATGGCGGCGATGACGACGGCTTTGCTCTGCCAGCTGTCGCAGGGCGATCATGTGGTTGCGGCGCGCGCGGCTTTTGGTTCGTGCCGCTGGCTGACCGACAATCTGCTTCCCAAATGGGGCATTTCGACCACCACCATCGACAGTCGAAACAACGACGAATGGCTGGCTGCGATCCAGCCCAACACCAAAGTATTTTTCTTCGAAACGCCGGCCAACCCGACGATGGATATTGTCGATATGGCGTACGTCTGTGGGTTGGCGAAGCAACACGGGATCACCACCGTAGTCGACAACGCCTTTGCAACCAGCGTGCTGCAACGGCCGATGGATTATGGCGCCGATGTCGTGGCCTATAGCGCGACCAAGCTGATGGACGGGCAGGGACGGGTGCTGGCAGGTGCGGTCTGCGGGTCGCAACAATGGATCGATGACGTTCTGTTACCGTTCCAGCGCAATACGGGTCCGAACCTTTCGCCGTTCAACGCATGGGTGGTGCATAAGGGGCTGGAGACGCTCGAACTGCGCGCGATGAAGCAGTCGGAGAATGCGTTGACTGTTGGCAAGTTTTTGGAAAAGCGCGTGCCGGTGATGATGCATCCAGGGCTGCCGTCGCATCCACAGCATAATCTGGCGATGGCGCAGATGAAGGCGTGCGGGCCGATCTTTTCGTTCGAACTCGATGGTGGGCGTAAGCAAGCGCACGGGCTGCTGAACGCGCTGCAATTGATCGACATCTCGAACAATATCGGTGATGCGCGCAGCCTGATGTGCCACCCCGCGTCGTCCACGCACCACGGCATGGGGCCAGAGGGACGCGCGGCAATGGGTGTCGGTGAGGGCATGATCCGGATAAACGTCGGGTTGGAAGATCCGGTGGATTTGATGGAAGATCTCGATCAAGCGCTTAAGGCGGTGGGATTATGAACTGTTCACTCCCAAAGCCGTTCGCCCTAAGCCTGTCGAAGGGCAGGTTGCGCACGCCGTACTTCGACAAGCTCAGCACGAACGGAGCAGTGGGATGATTCTCGACGCATTTTTCACCGCGAGTGCCACCAACCACGGAGTCACCGTCCGCGTCGCACCCAATTTCCTGCCCGAACAATCATCCGCAGACCAAGACCGCTGGTTCTGGTCCTATCATATTCGCATCGAAAATCACGGGGACGAACCGGTGCAATTGTTGACGCGGCACTGGCGGATTACCGACGG
>JANONL010000258.1:0-6587 GCA_031420815.1 Sphingomonadales bacterium
GTGCGCGCGATATCCTCGTCGCTGTCGACGCCGAACTGGTGCATGTAATTGCACTTCGCGGCCATTTCTTCATATTCGAGGAAGGCGCTATATTCGCTTTCGGGCATACCAATCGTGTCGAGCAAGTGGCTGTACGCGGCGATGTGGACGGTTTCCATGTTGGAAAACGCGGTCAGCATCATCTTCACCTCGGTTGGTTTGAAGATGCGGCCGTAATGTTCGTGGTAGCAATTCTGCACCTCGATATCGGCCTGCGTGAAGAAGCGGAAAATCTGCGTCAGCAGGTTGCGTTCGTTATCCGAAAGCTTCTGCGCCCAATCGCGGCAATCCTCACCCAAAGGCACCTCTTCGGGCAACCAGTGGATCTGCTGCTGGCGTTTCCAGAAGTCATAAGCCCAAGGATATTCAAAGGGCTTGTAGGAATTGCGGGCTTCTAACAGGGACATTCTATTCGCTCCAAAATTCCCTCCCCCTTGTGGGGAGGGTTAGGGTGGGGGCCAGCCGCGTCTGCGGCTGAAAAATCTTGTGCCGTGTCGGCCACGGCATTGGCTATAATGGTCAGCACACCTTCGAGATTATGATCTATATCGGTATTCCAGAAACGGATTACACTATATTCTTCGGCTTCCAGAAATCGTGTTTTGACCGCATCGTGCGCCTTTCCGGCATCGGTGCCGTGTTGGCTGCCATCTACTTCAATTATCAGCTTGGCAGTGTGCCATGCAAAATCGGCTGTGTAGAGGCCTATCGGAACCTGTTTGCGGAAATGCGCTTTTGGAAAATTTTCCTTAAGCGCACGCCAAAGCTTGCGCTCTTGCGGCGTCATGTCACGGCGCAAAGTACGTGCGCGATCAATTGCGTCGGGACGGAGCGCGAGGCGTTTCATGGCGAGGGCAAACGAGTCTTTTCAGCCGCAGACGCGGCTGGCCCCCGCCCTAGCCCTCCCCACGAGGGGGAGGGGATTTGTGTGCTTACTGACACGCCAGACACTCTTCATAATCGGTCTGCGCGGCCAGTTCCATTACCGGCGCTTCGACCGTGTTGTCCGCCTCGACGCCGCCGGCAAAGCCAGCGCGCTGAATGCTCTTTGACCGCAAGTAATATAGCGACTTCACGCCCAATTCCCAAGCCCGGAAGTGGAGCATGAGGAGATCCCATTTTTCCACGTCGGCGGGGATATACAGGTTCAGCGACGTTGCCTGGTCGATATAGGGCGTGCGGTCGGCGGCGAGTTCGATCAGCCAGCGCTGGTCAATCTCGAAGCTGGTTTTGAACGTGTCCTTCTCGTCATGATTCAGGAAGTCGAGATGCTGGACGCTACCGCCCTTTTCGAGGATGCTGTTCCAGACGTTGGTCGAATCCTTCGCCTTGGCCTGCAACACTTTTTCGAGATGCGGGTTCTTGACGACGAAGCTGCCCGACAGCGTTTTGTGCGTGTAGATGTTGGCCGGGATCGGCTCGATGCACGCCGACGTGCCACCGCAGATGATCGAGATCGACGCGGTCGGCGCAATCGCCATTTTGCAGCTGAACCGCTCCATCACGCCCATGTCCTCGGCATCGGGGCACGGGCCACGTTCGGTGGCGAGCATCATCGATGCCTCGTCAACTTGCGCGCGAACATGTTTGAAGAACTTCATGTTCCACGATTTGGCAAGCGCGCTTTCAAAACCGAGCCCGCGTGCCTGCAGAAAGCTGTGATAGCCCATCACGCCCAGCCCGACCGAACGCTCGCGCATGGCGGAATATTTCGCACGGCGCATCTCGTCGGGTGCGCGGTCGATAAAGTCCTGCAGGACGTTATCGAGCATACGCATCACGTCTTCGATGAATGGCTTGTCCACACTCCACTCATCCCATTTTTCGAGATTGAGCGAGGATAGACAACACACCGCCGTGCGATCGTTACCCAGGTGGTCGCGACCCGTGGGCAAAGTGATCTCACTACACAAATTGGACGTCGAAACTTTCAGACCGAGATCGCGGTGATGCTTTGGCATCGCGTTGTTCACGGTGTCGGAGAAGATGATGTAAGGTTCGCCGGTGGCCAGCCGAGTTTCGACGAGCTTCTGAAACAGGCTGCGCGCGTCGATGGTCGAGCGGATGCTGTTGTCCTTGGGGCTGCGCAGATGGAATTCGTCGCCAGCGCGGACCGCCTCCATGAACGCGTCGCTGAGCAGAACGCCGTGGTGCAGGTTGAGCGCCTTGCGGTTGAAATCACCCGACGGTTTGCGGATTTCGAGGAATTCCTCAATCTCGGGGTGGCTGACGTCGAGATAGCAGGCGGCAGACCCGCGACGCAGCGACCCTTGCGAGATTGCCAGCGTCAGCGAGTCCATCACCCGGACGAAAGGAATGATACCCGATGTCTTGCCGTTGAGGCCGACCGGTTCGCCGATACCGCGCACATTGCCCCAATACGTGCCGATGCCGCCGCCGCGTGAGGCCAGCCAGACATTTTCGTTCCACGTGTTAACGATGCCTTCCAGGCTGTCGTCGACCGAGTTCAGATAGCATGAAATCGGCAAGCCGCGACCGGTGCCGCCGTTCGACAGTACCGGCGTTGCGGGCATGAACCACAATTTCGAGATATAGTCATAGAGCCGCTGCGCATGCTCCTGATCGTCGGCATAGGCCGCCGCAACGCGCGCAAACAAATCCTGATAGCTTTCGCCGGGCAGCAAATAACGGTCCTGCAACGTGTCCTTGCCGAATTCGGTCAGCAACGCATCGCGCGACGCGTCGGTGACGACGTCGAAACGGCGCACATCGACGGTTTTACTGTCGCTCTCGGCCTTTTCATACGCCGCGTCGGTGTTGGTGCTTTTTGCGTGCTTCACAGCCTTCGCTTCGCTCTGTGCCAATTCGTCGCTTGCCATTTCTACTTCCAGCACGTCGGTTGTTCCTGCGCCCATATCTGTATCGGCCCCCCGGCCAGTGTCCCTGAAATCCATTTTAACCCCTGTGCTCCTGTTCCTGACCGATTCGCGACAACCCGTTTGGCCGCAACCGCCCGTTTAACTGCTTCGAAGAGATGTTCTCTTCTTGTTCGACTCAGGGCGCAAGCGACCCTGTTAGCATTTTTTGTGTCCGGCGGGGTGCAAAATTCGACTTGTCCCCAGCTTATCGACGGAAAAATTTTCCCCGACGGCAGAATCGCGTTCTGCAGCTTCTAGCACAATCTGTGGTGATGCCCCCTACGGCCGACCGCTACCTATAGTGCCTCAATCATTTCTGAACGCAAGAGGGTAAATTGTTAATTTACCATTCCGTTCGTCGCTAATGTGATTCCATTCGTCGCGCTACACGGGGTGCTGCAACGCAGCGACGCGTGGAGTTGCTAAGCGTTTTTTTGCGCGCAAGATGGAAAAGCCACCTACAAAAATATTTTTGAATTTGTCGCCTTTTTCAGCGCATACGTAGGGTCAACCGATCCGTACAACAACTTGCCAAAAAATGGTGCGCGCGGCATTCTTATTCAAGGCGTTGGTCGCGGGGGAGAGCAAGCATGAACCGGCTGTGGGCATTGATACTGATGGCTCTGTCGTTGTTTTGGGCGGGCACCGCGCATGCCAGCGCCGATTCGACCTGCTATCCGAATTGGAAGATCAGACAGACCAGCCTGTCGGGGTGTAGCAGCACCGCCCTCATCAGCCCCGGCAATGATACCCGAGTCAACCTACTGATGTTGCTCCATGACCGTCACAAAGCGGTCGGCAGCACGACGCTTTCAAGTTATAATGCCGACGGCAGGCGCGGCGAGGCCGAGCCGTTCGATTACCCGATTTTCGCGCTGGCGCTTGGCCCGAGGGTAAAGCCGAGCGCAAGCGATGAAACGGTCGATGTCCAATTGCTATGGGGGACGCGCTGTCTGAGCAACATAGCGGGCCGCGCGGCATTTATCGGCGCCGTCGGCGCGGCCAAAAATATTCCGGCACCAGAACGGGCAACATTGGCAGCGGTGCGGACCACGCTGAACCCCGATTGTATCGAAGGCAAGACACGCTCTGTCGTCGAACAAGCCGTCGGATTGGTAAAATCGAAGCAGGGTCAAAATTTCGCGCGCTATCTGGTGGGCGCTGCCGCTTTCTACGATGGCGATTTTGTCGGTGCGCGCGCGGCGTTCGGCAGCATTGCCAAAGCGGAGTCGTCGTGGCTGGCTGACAGCGCGGCATACATGACCGGCCGCACCGCGCTCAATCAGGCGATGGCTGGTGCGTTCGACGAATATGGTTCGGTGAAGGAGGATGGCGCCGATACCGCATCGCTAAAGAGTGCCGAAGCGGCTTTTCTCGGCTATCTAAAATCTTATCCGCAGGGGGAGTATGCCGTTTCGGCCCGCGGGTTGCTCCGCCGCGTCTATTGGCTGGGCAAGGACCGCGACCGGCTGGTTGCGGAATATGTCCGGCAATTTGCCTCGGGTGATCCTGCCAGCCGCAGTGTCTCGCTTGTCGATCTGGTGCAGGAAATGGATGTAAAGATATTGGGCGAATTGAAGCCTCACGCGGTGAGTGATCCCATGCTGCTGGCGGTGCTCGACCTGAAAGCGATGCGGCACGACGGCGACCCGAAGGTTGCCGATTATGACGGCCCGCCGATCACGCGTGCAGCGTTGGCGGCGCAGCGTGCGCGCTTTGCCGGGAACGACGCATTATTCGGCTATGTGCTGGCGGCGCACTCCTTTTACGTGGCGGACGACCCCGCCGATGTGTTGCGGCTGATCCGTCCGGCAAGCACGTCGGGCGGCAACGGCTATCTTGAATATAGTCGTCAATTGCTCCGCGCACTGGCGCTCGATGCCACGGGCGATGCCGGTGCGCGCGCAACGCTCGTCGCGTTGGTCGCGGCAGCCAAACACCCATTCCAGCGAGGCTCGGCCGAACTGGCGCTGGCGATGCATGACGAGCGGGCAAAACGGATCGACAATGTGTTTGCGGTCAACTCGGTGATCCGCGACGCCGATATCCGCGAAATATTGCTGCGCTATCATGCTAGCCCAGCATTGTTGCGTCTGCGTTATAATGACAAGGCGGCGGCGGGGCGTGAACGGCAGGTCGCGCTCTACACGTTGCTCTACAAGCAACTCACGCGCGGCGCATATGCCGATTTCGTCCGCGATCAGGCATTGATCCCGGCGGACGCGCTGCCAAAGCCCGAAGATGATTATCGGGCACCATTGTACACCAACATCGCGCTGTTCCGTTGGGCGGGATCGCAGGAGTTTGTTTGCCCTTCGCTAAAATCGGTGGCGACAACTTTGGCAGCGACACCAAAAGACGCCGGGTCGCTGCTGTGCCTGGGTGAATTTATCCGCTTGAGCGGCCTCGATCCGGATTATTACGGCGTCGTCCATTATCTCGACGAGACACCGCCGACTAATGAGTTGGGTGGGACTCCAAGCCTGTTCGCGGGCAAGCGATTTTCCCGGCTCGACGGTTATAAGGCGATCATCGCCAACCCGAAATCGGGCGCGGACAACAAAACCTATGCGCTTTACCGCGCGGTGCAGTGTTTTGCGCCGAGCGGTTACAATGGCTGTGACGCAACCGATGTGGCACGGGATCAGCGCAAAGCATGGTTCCAGCGGTTGAAGACGGATTATTCGGCCTCGACCTGGGCAAAGAAGTCGAAATATTACTGGTAATCGCATAACCCGGGTTCTGCTGTTGGCGCTGGTTCTGCTGGCGGGCTGCAATCGGGAGAACCCGCGCGTCGATGCGGCAGACTATGACGCGTTTTGGCTGTGGGCCGGGGTAAAGCCGCAACCGGTGCTGGATAGCGCCAGAACCATCTATATTCTCGAAGGCGAGGTGCGCGGTGCAAAGCCCCGCCTGATATCGCTGCGGGCGGCAACGCCCAAAGTGCGTCATGCCGATGTCTGGCTGGTTTACCGGGTCGAAACGCTTGATTGGGGCGCAGATATTACTCCGCAGATATTGGCCGACCTGAAACGCTGGCGGGCGGCGGGCAATCGCGTCACCGGGTTGCAAATAGATTTTGACTCAGCGACAAAGGGTTTGGCAGGCTATGCCGCGTTTCTCAGAAGCTTTCGCGCGCGCCTGCCCGCCGATTGCAAGCTCAGCATTACCGGCCTGCTCGACTGGGGTAGCAATGGCGACCCGGAGGCATTGAACGCGTTGGCCGCGACGGTCGACGAAGTGGTGCTTCAAACCTATCAGGGACGAAGCACGGTTACGGGATACGAGACGTATTTGGGCAGTTTAGCCCGCCTGCGAATGCCATTTCGCATTGGTCTGGTGCAAGGCGGAGAATGGCGTGAACCGGAAAGCCTGCTACACAACTACCATTTCAAGGGTTACGTTGTGTTCTTGCTCAACCCCAAAACCAAATAGCAACCGGGCCCGGAACAAACGTCCGGACCCGGCCCTGTCAGGGAGGGTGTCCACCGAAGGTGAGTGGTTAACCCAACAGGAACTTGCTCATTTCCGGTTTGCTGATTTTTTTGCTCTTGTCGGCATCGGCGGTGAAAAACGCGTCCTTGGCCCATTTGAGTTTGGCAGCCCCATCTTTCTTGGCGGCGCCACCAGCTTGTTCCGCCTTTGATTGTAGCGCCAATACCCAGTTGG
>JANONL010000259.1:0-1895 GCA_031420815.1 Sphingomonadales bacterium
TCTGCCTTTGCGCCGCCTGCCGATCCGCCAGACATGGCCAACGCGGTTTTGGCGTCGGACAGTTCCTTTTCCATGCGCTTGCGTTCTGCAAGCAAGGTTTCGACCCGCGCAGCGACATCGTCGATACCGGTTTTGAGCATCGACGCGACATCCTTCAATTGGTTCTCGCGTCCTGCCAACCACAACCGTGCGGCTTCGCCTGTCAGCGCTTCGATCCGGCGGATGCCGCTCGCGACCGCACCTTCCGAGATGATCGTGAACAGAGCGATGTCGCCAAGTGCATTGACATGCGTTCCGCCGCAAAGCTCGACCGAATAGTTCGTGGCGTTGGTCTTGCCCATCGACAGCACTCGGACTTCGTCGCCGTATTTTTCGCCGAACAAGGCGAGCGCGCCTGCGGCAACTGCATCATCGGGCGTCATCAGCCGCGTTGAAACGCTCTGGTTGCCGCGGATTTGTGCATTTACATCGGCCTCGATTGCAGCGAGTTCGTCAGCGCTGACTGATTTGTTGTGCGAGAAGTCAAAGCGCAACCGGTCAGGTGCGACCAAGCTGCCTTTCTGGCTGACATGCCCGCCGAGCGTTTTGCGGAGTGCCGCGTGCAGCAAATGCGTCGCGCTGTGGTTGGCGCGCACCGCATCGCGGCGGGCAACGTCGATCTTCAGCACGACTATGTCGCCGACTTTGAGCTCGCCGCTATCCAACGTGACCTGATGCGCATGCAACCTGCCAAGCGGCTTGGCCGTGTCGGTAACCACCCCGCGCAAGTTGGCACCGATAATGACCCCCGCATCCCCCATCTGCCCCCCACTTTCGCCGTAGAATGGTGTCTGGTTGGTGATTACGGTAACCACCTGCCCTGCTGTAGCCAACGGAACTTCAAAACCGTCACGTACAAGAGCAACAACCTGTCCCTCGCCCTCGGTAGCGGTGTAACCGGTAAATTCGGTCGAGCCGACGCGTTCTGCAATGTCGAACCAGACGTCATCCGATGCCTTCGCGCCCGAGCCTTTCCATGCCGCGCGCGCCATTGCTTTCTGCTGCTCCATCGCAGCGTCAAATCCGGCGCGGTCAATTTCGTATCCTTGCGCACGCAACGCATCTTCGGTCAGGTCATAGGGGAAGCCGTAAGTGTCGTAGAGTTTGAACGCGGTTTCACCTGCCAGAGTACCACCTGCCGCCATGCCAACCGTCGCCTCGTCGAGCAGCTTCAACCCCTTTTCAAGCGTCCGGCGGAACTGCGTTTCTTCCTGTTTCAGCGTTTCTTCAATCAACGGCTGTGCGCGCAAAAGTTCCGGGTAAGCCGCACCCATTTCAGCGGTCAAGCTGCCGACCAGACGGTGCATCAGCGGGTCTTTCGCGCCCAATATATGCGCATGACGCATCGCGCGGCGCATGATCCGGCGCAGCACATAGCCTCGGCCTTCGTTCGACGGCAGCACGCCATCGGCGATCAGGAAGCTGGTCGAGCGCAGATGGTCCGCGATGACGCGGTGGCTGGCTTTTTGTTCGCCTTCCGCCTTGGTGTGGGTCAGCTCTTCGGACGCTTCGATCAGCGCGCGGAAGGTGTCAGTTTCGTAATTATCGTGGACACCTTGCAGCACCGCCGCGATGCGCTCCAGCCCCATACCGGTGTCGATTGATGGCTTGGGCAGGCTAGTTTGGCTACCGTCATCATGCCGTTCAAATTGCATGAAGACGAGGTTCCAGATTTCGACAAAGCGGTCGCCATCTTCGTCCGGGCTTCCGGGAGGCCCGCCAAAAATATGGTCGCCATGATCGTAGAATATTTCGCTGCACGGGCCGCACGGGCCGGTATCACCCATCGACCAGAAATTATCATTGGTGGCGATACGGATGATACGCTCGTCGGGCAGCCCCGCAATCTTGCGCCA
>JANONL010000260.1:0-7034 GCA_031420815.1 Sphingomonadales bacterium
CACCTAGTGCAACAATCAAATCTGGCTGAACGATTTCCATCTCGCGGGTCAGCCACCAGCGGCAATGGTCGATCTCGCCGACATTGGGGCGCTCGTGGATCCGGCGTTTGCCTTGGGGTTTGAATTTGAAATGCTTGACCGCATTCGTCACATAAGTCGTCCCACGGTCAACACCCGCCTCCGCCATAGCCCGGTTAAACACTTTCCCCGCTGGACCGACAAAAGGCTTGCCCGCTATATCCTCCTGATCGCCGGGTTGCTCGCCGACGATAAATAGCCGCGCATTTTTCGGCCCCTCGCCAAAAACCAACTGCGTCGCCGGGCCATATAAGGGACAACGCCTGCAGCCCGCCGCATCGGCGCGGAGCCGGTCCAAATCGTGGCCGTCCAACGCAGGCGCTGACACCTTGCGTTCGATCATCGCGACTTCACGCGACTGCGCAGATTTGATCAGACCCGCCACCAACGCGGTCTCGGGCATATTGTGCCAGTATTTCTTTGGCATTTCCTTCAGCATGGCCTTCACCTTCAGCCGCGCCGGGTTGAAGATAGAGGCGTAATAGGTCCGCCACTGGTCCTCGACCGCATCCTCAGCGGGAGCGTCTTCCTTGCGGGCGGCGGCGCCTTCGCGCAGCGTGTTGCGATCCCAATGAACGGAGACTTGCGGCGTCAGGATCGACCAGTGCATTCCGGCAAAACGGCGCACGAAGAAGCTGGCGTTGCGCCGGACGATATGATGTTCGGGCTCGAACCATGCGACATACGCTTCGCCTAATTCGGTATCGATTTGCCTGAAACGCACGAACGCGCGCATCTTGTGGATATCGCGCCTGACCTCCTTTGCCATCACCGTCAGCTTGCGCACTAACGGGTCGGCGGCATCCTCGACTCGGCGGCGGCGTCCGCGGATGTCGACCAGCAATTGGTAAAGCAGCGAGAATCGTTGCGGGTCGTTGTGGCAAATCACCGTCCTCGCCAAATCAACGAAATCGCGCGGTACACCGAATGGGGATGGAGCCGATGCAATGCTGGGCGACGACGCGAACAGGTCTGCGGGTCGTTCCCCAACTTGCCAAATTACGTCATGCGGCGCGGCTTGAATGCGCACAAGCCCGCGCGCCTGATCGCGCCAAGCGTCAAAATCATCTTCGGCGGGCAATAACGCGGTAATCATCCGAATAGTTCGAGCTGCTCAACCTTGGGCGCAAGAAGCGCGCGCAAATCCTGCGCATCGGTGAGCGCGCCGGGAGACCATCCCTCCGCGATTAAAAAAGGGCGGACCTTTGCAACCGATACCGTCAGTCGACCCACATCCTCCAGCCGCAACCGCCGCCACTTTCGCGCGCGGATGATCGCATCGACCGCCTTTACTCCAAGCCCCGGCACCCGCAGCAGCATGTCGCGCGGCGCGCGGTTGACGTCCAATGGAAACTGGTCGCGCGATTTCAGCGCCCAGGCGAGCTTCGGATCGATATCGAGTGGCAACATGCCGTTGCTATCTGCTGCGTTGATCACCTCAGAAGGTGCAAAGCCGTAAAAGCGCATTAGCCAATCGGATTGGTACAGCCGGTGTTCGCGCATCAGTGGCGGGCGCTTGAGCGGCAATACCGCGCTCGCATCGGGAATTGGGCTGAACGCCGAATAATAGACGCGGCGCAGCGAAAAGCGGTTGTACAGACTGTTCGCCTTCAGAACGATATCGCCATCGGTCGCAGCATCAGCACCGACTATCATCTGGGTAGATTGCCCGGCGGGCGCGAAATTGGGTGCGCTTTTATACTTTTTCCGTGCATCGCGGTTATCGATAATCGAGTTCGACAACCCGCCCATCGCGCCTTCGATGCGTATTTCGGATTTTTCTGGTGCTAGCCGCTGCAAACCTTCACGAGTCGGCAATTCGACGTTGATTGATAGCCGGTCGGCATGCCGTCCCGCCGCCGCTAGCAGCTCAGCATCGGCATCGGGTATTGTCTTCAGATGGATATACCCGCGAAAGTCGTGATCCTCGCGCAACGACCGCGCGACTTCGACAATTTGCTCCATCGTGTAGTTTGAGCTTTTGATAATGCCCGAGGACAGAAAAAGCCCTTCGATATAGTTTCGCTTGTAGAAACTAAGCGTCAGATCGACGACTTCCTTCGCCGAAAACCGGGCGCGGCGGACGTTGGAGCTTTTCCGGTTGATGCAATAATGACAGTCAAAAATGCAGCTGTTGGTCAACAGTATTTTCAGAAGCGAAATGCAGCGTCCATCGGGCGCATAGGCGTGGCAGATTCCCATGCCCTCGGTCGACCCGATGCCCCCGCTCTTGCTGCTCGTACGTTTTACTGTGCCAGACGATGCGCACGACGCATCATATTTCGCGGCATCCGCTAAAATCGCGAGCTTTTCCGTAATTTGTAATTGCGCCATCCGTTCCATATATGTTCTAATCAAGGGAACGTCCAGTGGACATACTGGTTTTTTGCTCAACTCATCCCATATTTAATTCAGGAGTTTCTCATCGCCCACACAACCTCACAGCATTGGATCGAGCCGCACCCGCATGGCATTTACGTGCGTCCCGCCGATATGTGGATCGATCCCTCCACACCACAGGCGCGGGCGCTTGTCACCCACGGCCATGCCGATCATGCGCGCGGCGGACACGGCGATGTTTGGGCAACGCCGGAAACACTGGCAATCATGGCACTGCGTTATGGCACCGAGCTCGGTACGCCGATGGCTGATGGCGAACGCGTCGATATTTCCGGCGTTACGATCAGCTTTCATCCTGCGGGCCATGTGCTGGGTTCGGCGCAGATATTGCTCGAACATGCAGGCGAGCGGGTGGTGGTTACGGGCGATTATAAACGCCGTGCTGACCCGACATGCGCCGCGTTCAAGCCGGTTGCTTGCGACGTCCTGATTACCGAGGCGACCTTTGGATTGCCGGTGTTCCGGCACCCGCCGATTGCCGGTGAAATCGCCAAGTTGCTGGGCGCGCGTAAAGCAAATCCTGATGGCTGTATTTTGGTCGGCGCCTATGCGTTGGGCAAGGCGCAGCGGGTGATTGCCGAACTGCGTGCGGCGGGACACCATGATCCGATCTACATTCATGGCGCGATGCAGCGGATGTGTGAACTATATGAAGCGCACGGCGTCGAACTGGGTGAACTGGTGCTTGCGACGGGGCTGCCCAAGGCGGCGATGCGCGGTAGCATCGTCGTCGCGCCGCCGTCTGCGCTCAATGATCGCTGGGCGCGGCGGTTACCCGATCCGGTGACGGCAATGGCGTCTGGATGGATGCGCGTGCGGCAACGCGCACGGCAGCGCAACGTCGAACTGCCTCTGGTGATTTCCGACCATGCCGATTGGGATGAATTGACCGATACCTTGTCCGAACTTCGCCCCGCCGAAACCTGGATCACCCATGGCCGTACCGATGCGTTAGGTCGGTGGTGTGAACTTCACCAATTGAAGGCGCGCGCGCTCGATCTGGTTGGCCGTGAAGACGAGGATGAAGACTGATGCAAGCGTTCGCCGCATTGATTGATAATCTGGTCTACACCAGATCACGCGATGTAAAAATCGCGCTGATCGCGAACTATTTGCGCGAAATTCCTGACCCCGATCGCGGTTGGGCATTGGCCGCTTTGGCTGGAACGCTGAGCATTGCAACGGTCAAGGCAACGGCCGTCCGTGCCATGGCCGACGAACGTTTCGACCCGGCATTGTTCCGGATGAGCCGCGATTATGTTGGCGACACGGCGGAAACGGTCGCTTTGATGTGGCCTGATAACCGATCGGGGGCTGATCCCGCACCTACGGTTGGCGAGGTTATCGATTTGCTGAACGATGTCACCCGCGCGCGTGCACCATCGGTGCTGGCCGGATTGATGGACAGGCTCGACGCTAACGGACGCTATGCGCTGCTGAAGCTAGCAACCGGCGGGATGCGCGTCGGCATTTCGGCACGGCTGGCGAAAACCGCCTTTGCGCAAGCTTTTGACCTGACTATCGACGATGTCGAAGAGGTCTGGCACGCGCTGCGACCGCCCTATGCAGAACTGTTTGCATGGGGGGAGGGCAGGTCAACGCGGCCCGACCCTACCGATACCGCATTCTTCCGACCGTTCATGCTCGCTCACCCGCTGGACACCAATGTTGTCGATCTGGCTGATTTTGCCGCTGAATGGAAATGGGACGGCATCCGCATCCAGATCGCCTCGACCGGCGGCGAGACGCGGTTGTTTAGCCGGGGCGGCGACGAAGTGACTGCCTCGTTTCCAGAAATAGCAGCAGCCTTTACCGGCATCGGCGTGGTCGATGGCGAATTGCTGGTGCGCGGTGACTCGCAGGGCGGTGAAGCGGCAAGTTTCAATGCGCTGCAACAACGACTGGGCCGCAAAACAGTGACAGCGGCGATGCAGGCGGAATATCCGGTGTTTGTGCGGTTGTACGATATATTGTTCGATGGCGTACAGGATTTGCGGGCTTTGACCTGGGCCGAACGGCGGGAACGGCTGGAGACATTTGCAGCGCAACTCGATCCGGTTCGTTTCGACTTGTCAGCAATGATCGAAGCGCGCGACTTCGATCATTTGGCCGAACTTCGCGGCGGCGCGCGCGATTCCGCGATCGAAGGGGTAATGCTGAAACGACGTGACGCGCCCTATCTTGCCGGGCGCAAGGTCGGGCTTTGGTACAAATGGAAACGCGAGCCGCTCGTGGCCGATTGCGTTATGATGTATGCACAGCGTGGCAGCGGTAAGCGCTCGTCTTATTATTCCGACTACACCTTCGGGTGCTGGGGTGACGACGGCACGTTGCTGCCGGTCGGCAAAGCCTATTCGGGGTTTAGCGATGAGGAACTGAAATGGCTCGACAGGTTTGTGCGCACAAACACTGTTGCCCGGTTCGGTCCTGTGCGCGAGGTCGAAAAAACACTCGTGCTGGAGGTAGCGTTCGATGCTGTCCACGAAAGCAAACGTCACAAATCGGGCATCGCGATGCGCTTCCCCCGTATTTCCCGCCTGCGCCGCGATAAGCCTGCGGAAGAAGCTGACCGCGTTGTGACGCTTAAAGCGATGATCGGCTAGCTTACAAAAACGCTCTAACTTCGGTGATAAAGCGGTCGAACTGGTCGTGATGTAACCAGTGCCCGGCATTTTCAAACTCCACCACCCGCGCCGTTTTGAAGTGTTCTATGCGGCCATCTTTTTCGGGGTTGGAGGCCCAGCTATCGGCACCGTACATCAGTAATACCGGGCAGGTAATGGCTCCCCAGATTGCATGCAGATCGGCAGGTGCCATATCGAATGCTGCCCAGATGTTGAGATAATTGTCGAACTTCCAGCTCCAGCTTCCATCTTCGTTTCGGCTGATGCCGTGAACGGTCAAGTGCCGTGCCTGCTCGTCGGTCAAATAGGTATTCTCCGCCTTCATCCTTTCATAAGCGGCTTCGATGTTGGGATACCGCTTTGGCGTACGACCGGCAGCATTGCGCTTGTCTTCTATCCATTGCCGAAAGCGATTACCGATACCGAGCGCTTCCCGCTCTGCCAGCACCACGGGAGATGGACCAAGGCCTTCAATAGAAACGAGATATTTCACGTTTTCTGGATACAGCCCGGCATAGCGCGTCGCGACATTACCACCCATCGAATGCGCGACAATGCTGATATTGGACAGGCCCAACTGATGGATCAGTTGAGCCAGATCATAGACAAACGCCGACATCTCGTAATTGCCGTCTGGCGACCAGGCGCTGTCGCCGTGGCCACGCAAATCGGGCGCGATGATATGCCAGTCGTGACGTAATTCCTCGGCCACCCAATCCCAGCTACGCGCGTGATCACGCCCGCCGTGAACGAGCAGCAATGGCGGCGCATCCGGATTGCCCCAATCGACGTAATTCATCCGCAGGCGTTGCGAGATGAAGCTGTTGGTAATCGGACCGTGGAATGTCATTTTGCGGCTAAACTCCAAATTTGCGAGGTGCGTCAATTACAATTGAACATCGCTTTGACATGGCCTGGTCGATTAAATTGCCACTTGGGTTGACGCATAGCCCAGCGCGTCACCCAGCTGTTGCAGGCGTCGTTGGACAGTGCTGGAGTTCAATCGCGCGGCTTTGCAGGTTAGATGCAGCTTTAAGATATCGCCGTCACCGTCGATCCGACTGTCGGCCAATGCCGCACCTGTGCCGCCGTCCAGTCGCTGCGCCAGCCGGATCGCCAATCCCCATATCACCGCCTGCGCCAGCGCGCCGGTACTGGCAAGCCGCGCAAGCATGTCTGGAAGAGCACGTTTGCCGGCGTGCACTGTCCACAATGCCGCCGCAATAACTGCGCGGTCGCTGGCAACGACACCCGGCCAGTTGCCATCGAGTGCTAAATCGAGCGCGTGGTCGGCCCGGTACTCGGGATTGACGTTCCATACGCTGTCGCTGAGCAGACATACGGCGCGGCACAGCCGGGTATCACGCTCGTTCTGATCAGCGAACACTGGGGCGATCCAGTCGGCGAGCGCGTCACCGTGAAAGGGAAAGCGTGCCAACCGTTCGCCTTCAAAGCGCACAGCGGCGACGAGTGGATCCTCGCGCTTCTGGGCCTCCGATAACTGGTCGAACAACAACCCCTCGCGCAGGCCGTAAATGCTGGTCACGAGCTTTTCGGGTTCGAACAACCGGACCAATGCGGCGAGCAGCGCGGTGGCGCCAGGCATTGCCGCAACCCTGCCCGACGGCACGACGCGTGTTTGCGCCAACGCTGCCGGATCGTTAGCCATTACAGTCAACTGCGCCGGAGCTTCCGGCGGCATATGATAATTGGACAAGATGGTCAGCGGATAACCCGAGACCTGCATGTGCAGCCGCGAAAAAGAACGCCAAGCGCCGCCAATCAGGTAAAAAGGTAGACCTTTCTCGATAGCGAACCCGTTCTCGCCGCGAATTGCTTCGATGTCCTGCAGGATCATCTGCGCAATTTGCTTGGGGCTTTTGCCCTTCAGTATCTTGTGTCGCAATGTACCGAGCGGCAGCGACAACCTGT
>JANONL010000261.1:0-5485 GCA_031420815.1 Sphingomonadales bacterium
GGCGCGAAGTGCTGCCGAAACAGGCGCGCGACGTTATCGTTCCCGAAACGATTACCGTTCAGGAGCTTGCCAACCGTATGGCAGAAAAAGTCTCCGATCTAGTCAAGGCATTGTTCCGTCTGGGATCACCGGTCGCCAGCACCGATAGCGTCGATCAGGATACCGCTGAGCTGGTGATCGAAGAATTTGGCCACAACATTGTTCGCGTGTCCGATTCCGATGTCGATATCGCGCATGACGATGATGTAGATGACGCAGCAACGCAGAAACCGCGTCCTCCAGTGGTAACCGTGATGGGCCATGTCGACCACGGCAAGACCAGCCTGCTCGATGCGCTACGCGGTGCCAATGTGGTGTCGGGCGAAGCGGGCGGGATTACCCAGCACATCGGCGCTTATCAAGTGAAGGCGAAAGACGGTTCGCTGATCACCTTCCTCGATACACCGGGCCATGAAGCGTTCACCCAAATGCGCCAACGCGGTGCGTCGGTAACTGACATCGTGATCTTGGTCGTGGCAGCCGATGACGGCCTGATGCCGCAGACAATTGAGGCGATTAAGCACTCAAAGGCTGCGGGCGTGCCGATGATCGTTGCGATTAACAAAATGGATAAGGACGGCGCCAACGCACAGAAGGTGCGCGAGCGTTTGCTCGAACATGAAGTTGTTGTCGAGGCGATGGGCGGCGATGTGCAGGACGTGGAAGTCTCTGCACTGAAGAAAACCGGGCTTGATACCCTGCTCGACAAGCTTGCGTTGCAGGCTGAAGTCATGGAGTTGAAATCCAACCCTGACCGCGCGGCAGAAGCTGTTGTGATTGAAGCGCAGCTCGATAAGGGTCGCGGTGCCGTTGCAACCGTGTTGGTCAAGCGAGGCACGTTGAAGCGCGGCGACATCTTCGTTGTGGGCTCGCAAAGCGGCAAGGTTCGTGCGCTCGTCAACGACAAGGGCCAACAGGTCAGCGAAGCAGGGCCAGCGATGCCGGTCGAAGTGTTAGGCCTGTCGGGAGTGCCATCTGCCGGCGATGTGCTGACCGTAGTTGAAAACGAAGCACGGGCACGTGAAGTTGCGCTTTATCGAGCCGAACAATCGACCAAGGCGCGCACCACACAGGAAGCGCCCAATCTCGAAAATCTGTTCGACCAGCTGTCGGCGACCCGTGCGATGGAATATCCAGTGGTCATCAAGGGCGATGTTCAAGGCTCCGTCGAGGCAATTGTGACCGCGCTCAACAACATCTCGACCGATGAAATCAAGGTTCGCATTTTGTCGGCAGGCGTTGGCGGCATCACCGAATCTGACATGCTGTTGGCGGCGGCTTCCAATGCGCCGTTGATCGGCTTCAATGTTCGGCCTAACACCAAGGCGGCGGCACTCGCCAAACGCGACCGGGTGCGGCTGAAATATTTCGACGTGATCTATCACCTCACAGCTGACATCGCCAAGGAAATGGCGGGCGAGCTGGGGCCGGAAATCATCGAAACCGTCGTCGGCCGCGCCGAAGTCAAGGATGTGTTCAAATCAGGCAAGCGCGACAAGGCGGCTGGCTTGCTGGTCACCGAGGGCGTCATCAAGAAGGGCCTGTTCGCCCGCCTTACTCGCGAGGACGTCATCGTGTCGAAAACCACAATCGCCTCGCTTCGTCGCTTCAAGGACAATGTCGACGAAGTCCGTGCCGGGATGGAATGTGGCGTTGTGCTGGCGGATACCAACGACGTCAAGACAGGCGATATGCTTGAAGTCTTCGAGGTCGAGGAGCGTGAACGGACGTTGTGACCATGCAGGTTGGTGAATTTGAATCAATCGTAGATGTACAGCTTGCACGTCATCGGCGCGACTTGACGCCGGACGAGATGGGTTATTTGCGAGAGTATCCTATATTGGTGAAATGGTTTGCTTCGTTTCGCGGAAACTGGACGGGTGATCGAGTTCGTTTGGCGGGGCTTGCCGTATACGGTTGGATGCCCACCATATTGCGTGCGGAGAAGAAACTTCATACCGAATCGCAAATTGCAGCTTTTTTCGACGATATAGCCGATCGCTTAAATGGTGAGGCAGCTGATTTTCCGAAACCTTGTTGGAATTTTTTGAATAATTCGTATGTTGGGACAAGCAAATTCCTACATTTCTGGTCTCCGACGACATTTGCAATTTGGGACAGTAGGATTTGCAAGACGTTACATGGACACGGTCGTGCAAACCACCTGGCACTGTATGCGGATTATAATAGAAACATAATTCGCTACTCAGACGAGCGAACCATCTCAGTTCGTGAGGTCGAAACCGTACTTTTTTTGGCATCGAAATCTGATGGCCAAACATAACGACACTGGGCCCGAAGGCCGCTCGGTCCGCTTGCTGCGTGTAGGCGAGCAGTTTCGGCATATATTGTCCGAACTGCTAGCGCGCGGCGAGGTGCATGATGAGGTGTTGACCAGTCACAGCGTCAGCGTGACCGAAGTGCGCATGTCTCCTGACCTCCGCCACGCGACTGCATTTATCAAGCCGCTGCTTGGCTCGGATGAGGAGGAGGTGCTAAAAGCACTACGCACAAACACCGCATTCTTTCAAAAGGAAGTCGCGTCGCGGGTGAGCATGAAATATGCTGCGAAGCTGAAATTCTTGGCAGATGGCAGCTTCGATCAGGCGACGCATATCGAAAGCCTGTTAAATGCGCCGAAGGTGCAGCAGGATTTGACCGATAGCCACGACTAATGGCCAAGCTCTATTTCTATTATTCCTCGATGAATGCGGGCAAGTCGACTACCTTGCTTCAGGCCGACTTCAACTACCGCGAACGCGGGATGGAAACGATGCTGTGGACGGCGGCGCTCGACAATCGCTATGAGGCTGGCGTTGTGACCTCGCGTATAGGCCTACAAGCCGAAGCGCATAAATTTGCGCCGGAAACTGACATGTGGGCCGAGATTACAACCGAACATAACAAACGTCCGCTGGCATGTGTGTTGGTAGACGAAGCGCAATTTTTATCGAAGCAGCAGGTTTTTAATTTGGCCAGATTAACTGATGAAGCCAAGATTCCGGTGCTATGTTACGGGTTGCGTACCGACTTTGCGGGGGAGTTATTTCCCGGCTCAGCCGCGCTTCTTGGTCTTGCCGACAATCTCATCGAGCTAAAAGCTGTGTGCCATTGTGGCCGCAAATCCACGATGAGCTTGCGCATCGATGTCGACGGCAAGGCAGTCATCGACGGCGCTCAGACGGAGATTGGCAGTAACGACCGCTATGTCGCAATGTGCCGCAAGCATTTCATGGAAGCGCGCGCGTGCAGCTGCTACCTTGTCGAGTAGCGCAAAGGAGACGTGAGCATGCGATATTTATTGATAGCGGCGATACTCCTCTTTCCCGGCAGCTTGGTGCAGGCCCAGAGTGCTGAAAGCCGATCCCATAGCTGGCCTGCACTAGGCGTTGAAACGTCAGTTGAAGTTAAACTGGCGCAATCCCTGTACAATTTTACGCCTGATGGCGACGAGGGTGTCTGGCTGCAGGATTTTCGCAAGCGCTGGTATTATGCTACTATATCGGGGATATGCCCCGGACTTGGACGGGCGGTCGGGCTTGGCTACGATATGAAAAGTTCGGCCACTTTTGACAAATCAACCAAGCTTGTCGTTGATGGGTTTCAGTGCGCAATGTCGTCCATTGTTACATCAGGCCGTCCGCCGTCGAAAAAGGAAATCAAGGCGCGGCTAACGGCACGAGCGGCTGAAAAGCGGGTACGTGTCGCTGAAGCCAGAGCGGCCAAGCGCATTGCAAAATGACCCCCTTTGCAAAAGATGTACCATGTCACGGCTGGATCATTCTGGATAAACCGATAGGGCTTGGCTCGACGCAGGCAGTTTCGGCGGTCAAGCGCAATTTGCGTGAAGCGGGTTTTGGCAAAATCAAGGTCGGACATGGCGGCACTCTCGATCCGCTGGCGACAGGGGTGTTGCCCATTGCCCTGGGCGAGGCGACCAAGCTGTGCGGGCGGATGCTTGATGCTTCAAAAACGTATATTTTTACAATATCGTTTGGTACCGAAACCGAAGGGCTAGACGCCGAAGGCGCAGTAGTAGCTACCAGTGACGTAAGGCCAACATGGACCGATCTCAATGCTGTTTTGCCCCGTTTTACGGGCGGGATAGAGCAAGTTCCGCCCGCTTACTCCGCAATCAAAGTTGACGGTAAACGCGCTTATGATCTTGCGCGTGCGGGACACGCGGTGATCCTAAATCCGCGAACCGTGATTATCCACGAATTATATACAAGTCATTGGGAAATGCCATTGAGGCAAAGCGATGCTATGGAAACTATCACTTTATGCGCCCACGTCTCCAAAGGCACCTATATCCGCAGCCTCGCCCGCGACATTGCCAAAGCGCTAGGGACCGTCGGCCATGTCTCAATGCTCCGCCGCACCCACGCTGGGTCGTTCACGCTTGAAGCTGCGATTTCGCTGGACAAACTCAACTCGCTCGGCCAGGGGCAACCCCTAGAAGACATTATCTTGCCGATAGAGGCAGGGCTGGTCGACATCCCGGCTCTGGATCTCTCTCCGGAACAGGCAAGGGCAGTCCAACAGGGCCGCGTCTTGACCGGAATTGCCATGAAAGATGGGCTACATTGGGCAAGGGGCGCAGATTTGCGGCCCATCGCTTTGGTGGAGAACATCGACGGTCAATTAAAAACCGTCCGCGGCTTTAACTTATAACATCATGATGTTCGAAGGAAAAACATGACGATTACTGCTGTACGCAAAGCCGAAGTTATTAAAGAACATGCTCGCGAAGCAAACGATACCGGATCGCCCGAAGTGCAGGTTGCAATTCTGACTGACCGTATCAACGCTTTGACCGATCATTTCAAAGCCCACCACAAAGATAATCATTCGCGTCGTGGCCTTTTGATGATGGTGAACAAGCGGCGTTCACTTCTGGACTATCTCAAGAAAATCGACGGCGAGCGTTATGCCGCCCTCATCGCGAAGCTCGGTCTTCGTAAATAATTTTGCGAAAGCGGCTCCGGTTTGGGGCCGCTTTTTGCATGGAGTGTGGCGAGAATAAGTGGGAACCGGTTATTCTCGCCACACGACCACGAAGAATGGGGCTGTCCGGCAATGAGGCTGGACTGCCATAGGGGCCGTTGAAGCCCCCACCGTCCGCGGATCGGATTATTCGCACAAGAGGCCCCGCATCGCATTGGGCGAACGGGCAAAAGGAAATGAAATGTTTAATACGAAAACTGTATCAATCGAGCTGGGTGGACAAACCCTCACCCTCGAAACGGGCAAGGTTGCCCGTCAAGCCGACGGTGCTGTCATGGCGTCGCTTGGCGAAACTGTTGTGCTTTGCGCGGTTACCGCTGCAAAGTCGGTCAAGGATGGCCAGGATTTCTTCCCGCTGACCGTTCACTATCAGGAAAAATATTCCGCAGCAGGCCGGATCCCCGGTGGCTTTTTCAAGCGTGAACGTGGTGCGACCGAA
>JANONL010000262.1:0-1692 GCA_031420815.1 Sphingomonadales bacterium
GCAATCCAGCCGTTGGCATCGAGCGCCCCGATGCTCGCCGGATCGCGCAGCGCCTGCACAAGGATCATCGCATCGCTCATGCCAGCTCCGCCCAAAGCTGATCGACCAATTCCTCGGCCTCGAAACCGCTGTTGTAATCGACCGCCCGTGCAGGCACTTCACGGATGAAGCGCGTCAGCACGGTGAAACCCGCCTCGCCGAGCGCGACATAATTGGTCGAGGCCTGGGTCAGCCGCATGAAGGTTTCTGCGGGCTGGACGTCGCGGATGACGGGAGCATAACCAAAACGTGGGAACAGCAGCAATGCTGGCTTGGCCGCACGGTCCATCGCCGTTACCGCCGACCCGGGCGGCACCATATGACGGATGTCGCCTTTGGGCGTACCGCGCATCAACGGACCGAAGGTTGCGTCGAGCGCAGTCGCTTGCATTGCGCCGATGGCTTCGTTTTTGAGGGAGATCAGGCGCGGAAACGGCATTGCTTCACCGGTCAGCATGTCGAGCAACACAAATTCGTCGCCCAGGAAGCGCCATCCCTTATTGCCGAGCATCGCTGACAGCGTTGATTTTCCCGAGCCCGACGCGCCCGTCATAATCAGCGCCTTTCCGTCTTTCTCGACAGCGCTGGCGTGCAGGATCAAATGCCGCCGCCAGCCGAGCGCCATTTGCAAATTCATCCCCATTTCCGCCGCCAGTAATGCCTGATCGAGCGGCAATGGCGCGGCGTCGGGCAGCATATAGTCGCCATTTATCGCAACCGATGGCCGGATGAAGCGGCGCAGGGTGCTAACCGCTTCCAGCCTTACGGTGAAATCGGGAATGTCTGGCGTTGGATATCCTGCATAAAGCCGCCGCATCTCGTCGAGCGGCTGCACCCAATCCGAACCGATGCGGAACGCCGCTGGGCCAACTGTTAAGCGGAATTCATGCCGCATGGCGATTTATCCGTTCGACCAGCCCCAGATTGGCCAGTTCCTCCAGCCGCGCCGCAATCACGCCCTTTGCGTCGCTGGCCTCACCAAGATCGAATTTCGCTGCCAGCCGCGCGGCGAGCAACGCAGCATCGACGACATCGCCACCCATCGCCGCCAATATTTCCGGCACGGGCTCGGCAACGATATGGGTAATGCCCGACCGGCGCTGATAGATGAGCGTCATCGCATCCAACGGCTCTATCAGCCGTTGGTCCGCCGGTTCGGCACGATATTGCGTGTTAGGGAGCCCCACCATGATAACCGCCTAAATCAAGCAGGTTAAATTTCAATATTTAGCGTAAAAATCAGCGTGGCATTTGCAGCGAAGCGTAGCAGGTAAACCCGCTCTGCCCGCTTTGCAGGCGGCGGATGTAGTTCACATAGGCCTGGCTCTGGTCATAGCTGGTGCCTGGCAAACTGCGGCCGCCAAGCGCTGCTTTTACCTGCTCGCCAGTATATTTTTGACCAGTTGCGACAAACGAACCGGGTGTATCCGGCGTGACCAGCTTGCCATAAGCATCGATATTCATGCCCGCGCCGTGCGGCCCCGGCACCGGGATTTCGCAGTTTAGAACCGAGCCTGCGGCCTGTGCCAAAGCCGGTCGGACGCTGACAACAGCGGAAGCAGCCGCCACACCCAGCATCAACGCCCGGCGGGTTGTAGGGCCGGCTAGCCCGGCAATATCGCACTTGTTGCTGTCATCCATTATTAGTGCCTA
>JANONL010000263.1:0-1767 GCA_031420815.1 Sphingomonadales bacterium
GTCGTGCCGTCGTCATAATCGAGCCCACCGGCACATCGGCAACACCGGATATTGGCAGCACGGGCAAATCGGCGTAGCGCACCGCCATGTCGCGATTGATCCTGTTCAACAAGCCATATGGTGTGCTGCCGCAATTCACCGATAAAGGCACGGAAGGATCGGCGCGGCCGACGCTGTCGGATTATATCGACGTGCCGGGCGTTTATCCGGCGGGGCGGCTCGATATGGATAGCGAAGGGCTGATGCTGCTCACCGACGATGGCAGATTGCAGGCGCAGATCGCCGATCCCAGGTTCAAGATGGCGAAGAGCTATCTGGCGCAGGTTGAGGGCGACGTAGAGGAGGAGGCGTTGGCGGCATTGCGAGCAGGAGTGCGGTTGAAGGACGGGCCGACCTTGCCCGCAGAGGCCGAGCGGATCGCCGACCCGGCGCTATGGTCGCGCGACCCGCCGATCCGCGTGCGGCTAAGCGTGCCCGATTGCTGGATAAAACTGACCATTCGCGAAGGCCGCAACCGCCAGGTGCGACGCATGACGGCGGCAGTGGGCCACCCGACATTGCGGTTGGTGCGGTGGGGGATTGGGGATTGGACGGTTGAGGAGTTGGGGCTTGGGGAGTGGCGGGAGGTTGTACTGGGGGCGTAGAGCAAAAAACGGGAAAGTCTGATTCTAAGGGATAAACGGACATTCATTTGATCGCCTAGTCTTCGCCGTGCACGTCTTCGTTCAACGGCAGGAAGCAATCGCACGCTGCGGCGAGACACCAACGTAGCACGGCAGACCCAGTGCCGCGTCAAGAGCGGGGCGATGGATCATTAGATGACTGCCACCGAAAACGACTAACACACTTTCTGCGGCATTTAAGTGAGCGATGATAAGGTTATGCAGATAGACGTCGCGAGCGCGCGAAACGGCATATGCGATCTTGTTGGTTCCGAATGGACCGTCCGCTAATGGACCAACCTCCTCAGTGACAAAGGCCGCACTGATTGGTTTGCCATTCGTAGCTTGGTACCACGCCGCCCATTCAGTAAAGCCTGGGATTGTTGTGTCAGGGAGTCGAAGTTCATAACGGTTTCGGTCGAGGGCTGCTGCGACCAGTGAGGGCAAGCGCGGGTCTTCGGCATCTTTAATTTTGCGCTCGCCAATCCATTGGGGAATGTTGCGTAATACGTAGAAGCCGAGCAGATCATTCGTCGAGAAACCCTCAGCCATAATCTTGGTCTTTATAACCAGATCGTCGGCCTCACCTCCCAACAGAGCCGCGCTTTGTTGTTGGGCACCAAACACAGTTGGGACGGTCTCCCCTCCCTCCACAAATCCATCGTCTCGCGCGCCGTTTTTCGAAGCATAATCAAGGATGCGGTCAGGATTAACGCCCCACGATGTCGGAAAACCTTCGGCAATTACCGTTTCAAATTTGAACGTGGCATAGGCGTCGCGGATCATTCGAAACGTAAGGCTATCATCGCTGTTTTCATGCTGGGCCGCTACAAAAACAAGATGACGCGCACCTATTTTGTACACTACCGCAAACGCATTTTCTGGTTGCTGCTCCCGAAGCACCGTTGTCCAAGGCTGAAGTTTTTCAGGCGCGGGCAGAAACGGCAAAGTAGCGCAACTAGTCAGCAATAGGAGCCAAAAAACGCGAAACATGCCAAATTCTAGCGGGAATGTGGAATATCTGCAACAGGTCTACTCTCGCAGGGTAAAATCAATTCACGGGCCGCGCCACCCGTTTGCCCTTAGTCCGGCTGGTCAGATGAAA
>JANONL010000264.1:0-3238 GCA_031420815.1 Sphingomonadales bacterium
GGAACCATTCGCTGCCCTTGGGGTAAATGATTTTGCCTGCGGCTTTTTCCGAGGTGAGAAAGGCTTTGAGCGCGGCCATATAGTCCGACTGGAACTCGGCGAGGAGCGGCGTTTTCCAGCTTTGGTGGAGGTGGATTTCAGACATGCCACTCTCCTAAACGCATTTGTCATTCCCGCGAAAGCGGGAATCCATGGTCCGATGTCTATTTTTAAGCCGAAAGCCTAGGCCATGGATCCCCGATCACGTCGGGGATGACCCAGTTTTTGGTTCAGCCGCAGGAGCCAGTAACAAATCGCCCCAGGCCTTCGCCTCTTTCGACGTCGCGGGGCCGAGCAGTTCCATGGCGTGGCGAAGCCTCTCGCGGATGATGTCGCGGCCGAGATGCGTGATCGCGTCGAACAATGGCACGCCCTGCGGTTGACCCGTAATCGCGATGTACATCGGGCGGATGACGTCTTTCAGCTTTGCCTCCAGCACTTCGGCGGTGCGGCGCAGCGTGGCCTCGACGCCCTCCTTATTCCATTCGATCAGGCTGTCGAATTGTTGCAGCGTCAGCGTGTAGGCTGCGCGTTGCCGGTCCCGGTCGATCTTGACGCCGTTACGCAAGGCTTCGGCGGTTAGCCCATCGAGGCGGTTCATGAAGAACATACCGACAAGTCCGCCCAAATCGGACAATTTGGTAATCCGCGCCTGTGCCATTTCGGCGATCGGCGTTAGATACGTGTCATTTAACGCCCATGCCTTGATCGCGTCGAGGAACTGCTTTGTGTCCAACTCTTCGCGCAAATAACGACCATTGAGCCAATCCAGCTTCGACGTGTCGAACACGGGCCCGCCGAGTGAGATATTGTGGACGTCAAAGCCGTCGATCAGATCTTGCAGGCTGGTCTTCTCATCCTCTTCGCTCGCCGACTTGATAAACAGCCCGAGGAAATTCTGCATCGCCTGCGGCAGATAACCGGCGCGTTGGTAGAACAGGATCGATGTAGGGTTCTTGCGTTTCGATAGCTTCGATTTGTCGGCATTGCGCAGCAACGGCAGATGAGTCAGCACCGGCGGCTCCCAACCGAAATATTGATAGAGTAGCAGATGCTTTGGCGCCGACGAAATCCATTCCTCGCCGCGCATCACATGGGTGATACCCATCAAATGGTCATCGACGACATTGGCGAGATGATAGGTCGGCAGGCCGTCCGATTTCATCAGCACCTGCATATCGACGACGGCATATTCGAACTCGATCTCGCCGCGCAGCGTATCCTGAACAATGCACTTGCCCTCGGTCGGGATTTTCATGCGGACGACATGGCTTACGCTGTCGGCATCAAGCTTCACACGGTCGGCATCGGTCAGTGCAAGACACGTACCGTCATATTTTGGCGGCTGTTTTGCGGCAATCTGGTGCCGCCGCATGTCGGTCAGTTTCTCGCTCGTGCAATAGCATTTGAACGCGTGGCCATCGGCCAGCAACCGGTCGCAATGCTCGGTATAGACGCGTGAGCGTTCGGACTGGCGGTAAGGGCCATGCGGGCCGCCAACATCGGGGCCTTCATCCCAGCTGAGGCCCAACCATTTGAGTGATTCCAGGATCATCTTTTCCGATTGCGGCGTCGAACGCGCCTGATCGGTATCCTCGATCCGCAGCAAAAATTCGCCGCCGTGCTTTTTGGCAAAACAATAGTTGATCAGCGCAATATAAGCGGTGCCGACATGCGGGTCGCCGGTGGGCGAGGGGGCGACGCGGGTACGAACTGTCATTTTGAATAAAGCCTTCGGTCTAATTTACCGGCGCTCTAACAAGCTGAAACGCCATTGTCATCTTTCCGGTGCAGTAGCATATAGCGGTCGCACGAACAGGAGTACCCCATGCAGATCAGACCCATTTCGCTCAGCAGGCGTCATTTTGGCTTTGCCCTTGGCAGCATTGCGTTTGCCGGACTTGCTGCGCGCGTTGGTGCGCAGGCACCTGTGGCGGGGATGAACGAGGTGCGCGGTTACGGCCCGCTGCTGCGCGATCCGAACAACCTGATCGATCTACCCAAGGGCTTTACCTACCGCGTGATTTCGCGCTTTGGCAATATCATGGATGACGGCCATGTCGTGCCCAATGCAGCGGACGGGATGGGGGCGTTTTCGGTCGGCAAAGGCAAGGTGGCTTTGGTGCGGAACCACGAATTGAGCCCGCGCGACTTACGTTTCGGGCCGTTGGCGGGCGACGTGGCCAAGGATTTTGTTACTTATGACCGCATTGCCGATAAAAAAGCCATGCCCTTACCGGGGGGCACGACGACGCTGATCTACGACATGAAATCCGGCCAGCGCGAGGCCGAGTGGCTCAGTCTTTCGGGCACTATCCGCAATTGCTCGGGCGGGATTACGCCGTGGGGCAGTTGGCTGACCTGTGAGGAAACCAACACGAAGGCGGGTGACGGCGTTGGCAAGGACCACGGCTATATCTTCGAAGTGCCCGCAATGCAGCGGGGATTGGTCGATCCGGTGCCTTTGAAAGCGATGGGCCGCTTCAACCATGAGGCCGCCTGCGTCGACCCGCGCACCGGCATCGCCTATCTGACCGAAGACCGCGACGATAGCCTGCTGTACCGGTTCATCCCGAACGAGAAGGGGCAGTTTGCCAAGGGCGGCCGGTTGGAAGCGCTTGCACTGGCCGAAGCGCCGGGCGTCGACCCGCGCAACTGGTCGGGCGTGCAAATCGCGAAGGGGCAACAATATCGCGCCAAATGGATACCACTTAAAAATCCCGAGAGCCCCGATGACGATCTGCGCAAGCAAGGTGCAGCCAAGGGCGCGGCTTTGTTTGCCCGCGGCGAGGGTATTTTCTGGGGCAAGGGGGAGCTGTACTTTGCCTGCACGAGCGGGGGTGCTGCCAAATATGGCCAGATTTTTCGCTATCGCCCGGCGGTCAACGAAGGTTTGTCTGGCGAAAGCGATGCGCCTGGCATGATCGACCTGTTCATGGAATCGACCAATCCGGCATTCTATAATTATGGCGACAATATCGCTGTTATGCCCAACGGCCATTTGCTGGTGTGCGAGGATCAATATACCGATATCGTCGATAACCACCTGCGCGGGATAAATGGCGCTGGACAGACCTACATGATCGCCAAGAGCCGGGTGCAAACCGAATTTGCCGGGGCCTGTTTTTCGCCCGATGGTTCGACGATGTTCGTGAATTTCTATGCGCCGACGATGACGCTGGCGATCAAGGGGCCTTGG
>JANONL010000265.1:0-2498 GCA_031420815.1 Sphingomonadales bacterium
TGTTCGCCCGAATGGAACTCCCGCAGCAGTTCGAAATTGTCGCGTTCACCGCCGTCTTCAGCCCGACGAATTGTCCCGCCGCCTATCGAAAAATAATTGTCTTCGTAGATGCTGCCGTCGGAGTAGGTCGCAGTGAACCGCATCGCATTGGCGTGGCCGGGCAGGAATTCGCCTTTCCGAAACAACAAATGCTGTGTTTCGACAAAGCCAATCTCGACTTTGCCAGCGAGCATCAATGTGTCAGTCGCACGAATATTCGCGACCAGCCCACCGATAGCATCGGGGCAAATCCCCTCCGGCGTATGCCCCAAAAGCCCTAGCAAGATCGCGGTATCCGTTGCATGCCCATGCCCGGTCAGTGCCAGTGAGCCGAAAAGTTCGCACCCCACCTGCCCAACATCATGCCGGATCAGCGCGCGTTCGGCAAAATCCCGCGCCGCGCGCATCGGCCCGACGGTATGCGAACTCGATGGTCCGATACCGATGGTAAACAAATCTGTGATGCTGAGCGCTTGGGTCATTGACGCTACGGCCTGTAGCAGGCCGACCGCATATATAACAACCGCCTTGGTTGCAGTTGTAACTAAATGCTGCCCGCAGGTGGAGAAGGTCCGCAATCAAAAATGCGTGCGGCATCATTTAAGCGAACTGAATATGGCGCCCCAAGCCGGATCCGAATATCAGTGGCCAAGAAAGAGTTCGGCGGCGGCGTCAATAATGGCGTCGAGATCAAGGCGGTACGTGCGATACATATCTGGTAAGTCACCAGTCTGTCCGAACCGGTCGACGCCAAGCGGGCTAACCCGCATGCCTTTCACCCCGCCCAACCAGGACAAGGCGCCGGGCGAACCATCAATGACGGTTATTAGCCCTGCGCTTGGTGAAAGAGCAGATAGCAGTACTTCCGCATGACAGGCTTCAGCCGGGGATCCCGACCAGCGCGATGCTTTGCGCGCTGACCAGTCCCTGTGCAGCAGGTCGGGTGATGTGACGTTGAGCAACCCTAGCCCTGGCAGATCATCCAATAGTGCCTCATAGGCCATCAGCACTTCCGGCGCGATCGCACCGGTAAAGGCGATTGCGGCCTCTGCCCCTAGCGCTGGCTTGCGCAGCCAATAGCCGCCTTTGAGCGCATCACCCTCCCAATGATTACTTTCACGATCTGCTTGAGGAATCACGCGTGTACTCAACCTCAAATATACTGAACTGCCCTCGGGCTTTTGCAGGTGCTCGAAAGCCCATCGCATGAACAGTGCTACTTCATCGGCATAAGCCGGCTCGAAATAAGCAAGGCCGGGCTGTCCCATGCCTATTAGCGGCGTGTTGATAGATTGGTGCGCGCCACCCTCTGGCCCTAAAGTCAGACCTGAAGGCGTTCCGATCAAAAGAAAGCGCGCATCCGAATAACAGCCATAATTGAGCGCATCCAATCCGCGAGCGATGAATGGATCATAGACTGTTCCAACCGGAATCAGGCGCGTTCCGAAATGCGGTGCAGCCAGCCCGAGCGACGCCAGCAGCAGGAAAAAATTATTCTCGGCTATCCCCAGTTCGATATGTTGCCCAGCAGCATGTGCTGCCCATTTCTGTGCGGATGGAATTTTGGCCTCGCGGAATATATCGGCGACGTCGGACCGACGAAATAGCCCGCGTTGGTTGACGAAGCCGCCGAGATTGGTGGTCTGCGTGACATCGGGCGCCGTGGTTACAATCCGGTCGGCAAGTTCTTCCGACGATTTTGAGAGATCAAGCAGCACATGGCCAAAGGCCGCCTGTGTCGATTGGACATCGCCTTTCGGAACCGGCAGACGCGCTGGCACCGCTACCGAAGGCGGCGCGGTTTCTGACGGCTTTTTGGCAAGCACACTCTGTTCGACAAAGCTCTTCAGTCGGGCCGCCATATTTCCGCCCAGACCAGCGAACGGCTCCCATTCCTGCCCTGCGTCAATGCCCATGGTTAAGCGAAGCTGCTCGATCTGCGCCGGGTTCATCATCCCCGAATGATTGTCCTTATGCCCCGCCAGAGGCAGGCCGTAACCCTTTACAGTGTAGGCGATAAACAGCGTCGGTCGCTCATCATTGGCGCTGTCAAATGCCTCCATCAGCGATGCGACACAATGCCCGCCCAAATTGGTCATGAGCTCGGCCAACCCGTCATCGTCGAAACTGTCGAGCAGCTTTTGCAAATTGGGTTTACCGCCGATATCCGCAAGCAACCGCGCGCGCCATGCTGCCCCGCCCTGATATGTCAGCACCGCGAAGTCGGCATTGGGACAATTCTCGATCCAGTCTTCCAGCGAATTCCCGCCGGGGCGGGTGAACGCAGCGCGCTGCAACTTGCCATGCTTCAGCGTAACAACCCGCCAGCCGCACGTTTCGAAAATATCGTCAAAACGCCGGAACATTCGGTCGGCGGTGGTGCTGTCGAGCGACTGCCGGTTATAGTCGACCACCCACCAACAATTGCGAATATCGTGCTTATAACCTTCAATCAGGCA